>DASSLH010000554.1:0-12712 GCA_035689625.1 Candidatus Methylomirabilota bacterium
CAAGATCGACTCGCTGCGCGAGGCCAACCCGATGCTCGGCCACCGCGGCTGTCGGCTCGGCATCACGTCGCCCGAGATCTACGCCATGCAGGTGCGGGCCATCATGGAGGCCGCCTGCACGGTCGCCGAGCAGGGTGTGAAGGTCGAGCCGGAGATCATGATCCCGCTCACCGGCACGGTGGGCGAGATGAAGCTGACCTACGACTACACCAAGAAGGTCGCCGACGCCGTGCTGGTGGAGATGGGCGGCGCGGTGAAGTACGCGATCGGCACGATGATCGAGGTGCCGCGGGCCGCGCTGATCGCCGACAAGATCGCCCACGACGCCGAGTTCTTCTCGTTCGGCACCAACGACCTGACCCAGATGACGTTCGGCTACAGCCGCGACGACGTCGCCAAGTTCCTGCCCGACTACCTGCAGATGGGCCTGCTCGCGCACGACCCGTTCTCGGTGCTCGACCAGGAGGGCGTGGGCGAGCTGGTCAAGATCGGCATCGAGCGCGGCCGGCGCACGCGGCCGGACCTCAAGGTGGGCATCTGCGGCGAGCACGGCGGCGAGCCCTCGTCGGTGGAGTTCTGTCACAAGGTGGGCATGACCTACGTGTCGTGCTCGCCGTTCATGATTCCGATCGCGCGGCTGAGCGCGGCCCAGGCCCGCATCCGCACGCGCGAGGCGTCCGCGGAGCGGGCGCCGAATGCGTAACCGGTAGGGAGGAGACCTTGAAGCTGCCAGGGGCGAGGATCTTGCTGGAGGGCCTGAAGCGCGAGGGCGTGGACCTCATCTTCGGCCTGCCCGGCGGCGCGGTGCTGCCGATCTACGACGCGCTGTACGACTTCGAGGGCCTGCGCCACGTGCTGGTCCGCCAGGAAGCCGCCGCCGGCCACGCCGCCGAGGGCTACGCGCGCGCCAGCGGCAAGGTCGGAGTCTGCCTCGTCACCTCGGGTCCTGCTTGTACGAACCTGGTAACCGCACTCCAGGACGCAATGATGGATTCGATTCCTATCGTTGCCTTTACTGGACAAGTCCCGACGCACCTGATCGGCAACGACGCCTTTCAGGAGGCCGATAATGTCGGCATCACGCGCTCGGCCACCAAGCACAACTTCCTCGTCAAGGACGGCAAGGACCTGGGCCCGATCATCCGCGAGGCGTTCCACATCGCGCTGACGGGACGGCCGGGGCCGGTGCACGTGGACCTGCCCAAGGACGTGCTGGTGAAGGAGGCGGAGCTGGTCTGGCCCGAGAAGGTCGTGATGCGCTCCTACAACCCCAACTACGAGGGCCATCCCGGCCAGATCAAGCGGGCCGCCCGCTCGCTGGTCCGGGCTCGCAAGCCCGTGCTCTACGTCGGCGGCGGCGTGATCTCCGCCGACGCCCACGCCGAGCTGCGCGAGCTGGCCGAGCTCACGCAGATCCCGGTCACCACGACGCTGATGGGGCTGGGCGCGTTTCCCTCCGAGCACCCGCTCTGCCTGGACATGCTGGGCATGCACGGCACCTACTACGCCAACATGGCCGTGCACCACTCCGACGTGCTGGTCGCGGTGGGCGCGCGCTTCGACGACCGGGTCACCGGCCGGGTGGATGCCTTCGCGCCCAGCGCCGAGATCATCCACATCGACATCGATCCCTCGTCCATCTCCAAGAACATCAAGGTGGACGTGCCGATCGTCGGCGACTGCCGGCGGGTGCTGCGTGCGCTCGTCGAGGCCGTCAAGCAGGAGAAGGAGCTGGCCGCCGCCCGCGAGGCGCGCAAGCCGTGGCACGCGCAGATCGCCGAGTGGCGGACGGCCCAGCCGCTGCGCTACGACTGGAGCGACGACGTCATCAAGCCACAGTACGTGATCCAGGAGCTGTCCAATCTCACGCGGGGCGAGGCGCTGCTGGTCACCGGCGTGGGCCAGCACCAGATGTGGGCGGCTCAGTACTACCGGTTCAAGCATCCCCGCGCCTGGTTCACCTCGGGCGGGCTCGGCACCATGGGCTACGGGCTGCCGACCGCGATGGGCGTGCAGGCGGCCCATCCCGGACGCCTCGTCGTCAACGTGGACGGCGACGGCTCGTTCCAGATGAACAGCCAGGAGCTGGCGACCTGCTTCACCGAGCACCTGCCGGTGAAGACGATCATCATCAACAACAGCGGCCACGGCATGGTGCGCCAGTGGCAGCGCATCATCTACAAGGAACGCTACTGCGCCATCGACCTGCCCGGCATCCCCGACTGGGTGAAGCTGGCCGAGGCCTACGGCTGCGTGGGGCTGCGGGTGAGCAAGCCGAGCGAGGTGGTGCCGGCGCTCGAGAAGGTGCTGAGCACGCCGGCGCCGGTCGTCCTCGACGTGGTCGTCGACAAGGACGAGTGCGTGTTCCCGATGGTGCCGGCCGGCGGCGCCAACACCGACATGATCCTGGCTCCGCCGAGCCGCGAGGTGCGCGAGAAGGCGGAGAAGTCGCAGACGGGCTTCTGATATGAGCGCCAACGGCTCCGAGCCCCGCAAGCACACGATCTCGGTGCAGGTCGAGAACAAGTTCGGCGTGCTCTCGCGGGTGGCCGGCCTGTTCTCGGCCCGCGGCTACAACATCGAGAGCCTGTCGGTGGGCGAGACGCTCGACCCCAGCATCTCGCGCATGACGATCGTCGTGACCGGCGACCAGTTCATCATCGAGCAGGTGATGAAGCAGCTGCACAAGCTCATCGACGTCATCAAGGTGAACGACCTCACCGACGAGAGCCACGTCGAGCGCGAGCTGGTCCTCATCCGGGTGAACGCCGAGCCGCAGCACCGGGCGGAGATCCTCCGCACCGCCGACATCTTCCGGGCCCGGGTGGTGGACGTCACGCCGGTGTCGTTCGTGCTGGAGGCCACCGGCGACGAGGGCAAGATCGAGGCGCTGCTCGAGCTGCTGCGGCCCATCGGCGTCCAGGAAGTCGTGCGCACCGGGCGGGTCGCCATCAGCCGCGGGCCGAAGTCCCGCGTCAAGCGCGCGCCCGAGAAACGGCCGCGGGTCTCCGAGGACCCGCGCGTGGTCGGATTCGCGGACTAACACCAGGAAAGGACTCGACGAGCATGCCGGCGAAGATCTACTACGACCAGGACGCCGACCTCGGCCTCCTCAAGGGCAAGAAGATCGCGATCATCGGGTATGGCAGCCAGGGCCACGCCCACGCGCTCAACCTCCGTGACTCAGGCCAGGACGTCGTGGTCGGCCTCTACAAGGGCTCGCGCAGCTGGGCGCGCGCCGAGAAGGAAGGGCTCAAGGTCGCGCCGGTGGCCGACGCCGCCAGGGCCGGCGACGTCGTGATGATCCTGCTGCCCGACCAGACGCAGCGCCAGGTGTTCGAGGACGCGATCCGGGCGGGCCTCGGCAAGGGCAAGATGCTGATGTTCGCCCACGGCTTCAACATCCACTTCAACCAGGTGGTGCCGCCGCCCGACGTGGACGTCACGATGATCGCGCCCAAGGCGCCCGGCCACGTGATGCGCGACCTGTTCACCCAGGGGCCCGGCGTGCCGGCGCTCATCGCCGTCCAGCAGGACGTCACCGGCAAGGCGCGCGACATGGCCCTGGCCTATGGAAAAGGCGTGGGCTGCACGCGGGCCGGCGTCATCGAGACGACGTTCCGCGAGGAGACCGAGACCGACCTGTTCGGCGAGCAGACGACGCTGTGCGGCGGCATCTCGCACCTCATCAAGGCCGCGTTCGAGACGCTGGTCGAGGCCGGCTACCAGCCGGAGGTCGCCTACTTCGAGTGCATGCACGAGATGAAGCTGATCGTGGACCTCTTCTACCAGGGCGGCCTGGCCTACATGCGCCACTCGGTCTCGGACACCGCCGAGTACGGCGACTACACGCGCGGCCCGCGCGTGGTCTCCGAGGACACCAAGAAGGAGATGAAGAAGATCCTCGGCGAGATCCAGTCGGGCCAGTTCGCCCGCGAGTGGGTGCTGGAGAACCAGGCCAACCGGGCGGGCTTCCTGGCCATGCGCCGGCGCGACGCCGACCACCAGATCGAGGAGGTCGGCAAGCGGCTGCGCGCCATGATGTCGTGGATCAAGCCCCCGCGCGAGTGATGGCCCGTCGCCTGCCGATCGCCAAGGAGGGCTGGCCGTTCGTCGCCATCCCGGGCGCCATCGCGCTCGGGCTGGCGCTGATCGGCCACCGCCGGCTGGCGCTGCCGTTCGCGGCGGCGGCGGCCGCCTCGGCGGGATTCTTCCGTGATCCCGAGCGGGCGATCCCGGCGGTGGTCAACGGCGTGCTGTCGCCAGCCGACGGCAAGGTGATCTCCGTCGAGGACGCGGTGGATCCGTTCGTGGGTCCGGCCAAGCGGGTGGCGATCTTCCTGTCGCCGCTCGACGTGCACGTCAACCGGGCGCCGATCGCCGGCGTGGTGGCCGATGTGCTCTACACGCCCGGCGCCTTCAAGCCGGCCTACGACCCGGTCGCCGACGTCAACGAGCGCTGCGCCCTTCGCCTGCAGGGCGAGCACGCGCGGGTCACGGTCGTGCAGATCGCCGGCATCGTGGCCCGCCGCATCGTCTGTCGCGTCGGCGCCGGCGACAAGCTGGCCGCCGGCGAGCGCTACGGGATGATCCGCTTCGGCTCGCGAACCGACTGCTACATGCCGCGCGCCAGCGAGGTCACCGTCCGCGTCGGCGAGCAGGTGCGCGGCGGCCAGACCGTCATCGGGGTGCTGCCGGAATGATCACGCGTGGCCGTGCGAGCCGCGGGCCGGCCCGACGGCCGAGGCGAGCCAATGATTCGTAGAGGCAAGCGGCTGCGGCGGCGGCCCTGGCATGAGCTCGGCGAGCGCCGGCGGCAGGGGATCTTCCTGTTCCCTAGCCTGCTGACGACCGGCAACCTCTTCTGCGGCTTCTTCTCGATGCTGCTGGCCGTCGAGCACCGGTACACCGAGGCCGCGCTGGCCATCTTCGTGGCGATGATCATGGACCTGCTCGACGGCCGCGTCGCCCGGCTCATGAAGGCCACCAGCCAGTTCGGCGTGGAGTACGACTCGCTGGCCGACGTGATCTCCTTCTGCGTGGCGCCGGCGTTCCTCGTGTACGCGTTCGCCCTGCAGCCGCTGGGGCGGGCGGCCTGGTTCGGCGCCTTCCTGTTCGTCATCTGCGGCGCGCTGCGGCTGGCGCGCTTCAACGTGCAGACGGGCTCGGTGGACCGGCGGTTCTTCGTCGGCCTGTCCACCCCGGCCGCGGCCGGCGTGGCGGCCTCCGTCGTCATCCTGCTGCAGGGCGAGGAGCCCACCCGCGCGGTGCGGGTGGCGGTGGCGGCGACGACCTACGTGCTCGCGCTGCTGATGGTGTCCACGTTCCGGTACTGGTCGTTCAAGGAAGTGGACTTCGCCCGGCGGCGGCCGCTCGAGACGCTGCTGGTCGTCGTGCTGGCCGGCATGATCGTGGCCACCATGCACGAGATCTTCCTGTTCCTGGTCTTCGGTGGATACGCGCTGTCGGGGCCCGTGCGTCGCCTGATCGTGGGACGGCCGCCGGCCGCCGCCACCGCCGAGCCGGCGCCCGCCAAGGATTCGCACTAGGGGGAGTCAGAGCCATGGACCGAGTGATCATCTTCGACACCACGCTGCGCGACGGCGAGCAGTCGCCGGGATTCTCCATGAACGCCATGGAAAAGCTGGAGATGGCCCGCCAGCTGGCCCGGCTGAACGTGGACGTCATCGAGGCCGGCTTCCCGATCTCCTCCGAGGAGGACTTCGAGGCCACCCGCGAGGTCGCCCGCCAGGTCGGGCAGCTTCCGGGCGCGCCGGTCATCTGCGGGCTGAGCCGTGTGGGCCTGGCCGACATCGACCGGTGCTGGGAGGCGGTGAAGTACGCCCGCCGGGCGCGCATCCACACGTTCGTGGCCACCTCCGACATCCACCTGAAGTACAAGCTGCGCAAGTCGCGCGCCGAGGTGATGAAGGCGGCGGTGGAGGCGGTGCGCCACGCGCGCGGCTACTGCGAGGACGTCGAGTTCTCGCCGGAAGACGCCTCGCGCTCGGACTTCGACTACATGTGCGACGTGCTGTCGGCGGTGATCGACGCCGGCGCCCGCACGATCAACATCCCCGACACCGTCGGCTACGCGATCCCCAAGGAGTGGGCGGAGCGCATCACGCGCATCCGCGAGAAGGTCCACGGCGTCGAGAAGGCCGTGGTGTCGGTGCACTGCCACAACGACCTCGGCCAGGCGGTGGCCAACTCGCTGACCGCGCTCATGCACGGCGCCCGCCAGGTCGAGTGCACGATCAACGGCATCGGCGAGCGGGCCGGCAACGCCTCGCTGGAAGAGATCGTGATGGCCCTGCGCACGCGCAAGGACTTCTTCGGCGTGGAGACGCAGGTGCGGACCGAGGAGATCTTCAAGACCTCGCGGCTGCTCTCGCACATCACCGGGGTGCACGTGCAGCCCAACAAGGCCATCGTCGGCGAGAACGCCTTTGCCCACGAGGCGGGCATCCACCAGGACGGCGTGCTCAAGGAGAAGTCGACCTACGAGATCATGAAGCCCGAGGACATCGGGCGGCCCGCCAACAAGCTCGTGCTGGGCAAGCACTCCGGGCGGGCGGCGCTCTCGGCGCGGCTCAAGGAGCTGGGCTTTGCCCTCGGCCCCGGCGACATCGACCGCGCCTTCAAGGCCTTCAAGGACCTCGCCGACCGGAAGAAGGAGGTCTACGACGAGGACCTCGTGGCGATCGTCACCGACGAGGCCACCCAGGGCGACCACGTCTACGCGCTGGAGTACCTGCACGTCGTCAGCGGGACCGGCGTGATCCCCTCGGCCACCGTGAAGCTGGTCCGGGACGGCCAGTCGTTCCAGGACTCGGGTGTGGGCGACGGCCCCGTGGACGCCGTGCTGGCCGCCATCGAGGCCATCACCGGCACGAAGGGCCGGCTGCAGGACTACGCGATCCGCGCCGCCACCTCGGGCAAGGACGCGCTCGGCGAGGTCGCCGTCAAGGTGGACTTCGACGGCACGCTGGTGTCCGGCAAGGGCTCCTCGACCGACGTCATCGAGGCGAGCGCGCGCGCCTATCTCAGCGCGCTCAACCGGATGCTGCGCTCCGGCCAGCGCACCAAGGACGCCGGAGGCGTGTGAGCCGACGATGACGAGCTATCGCATCGCGGTCCTGCCCGGCGACGGGATCGGGCAGGAGGTCGTGCCCCAGGCCGTGCGCGTGCTGCGCGCGGCCGGCCAGCGGGCGGGCGTGTCGTTCGAGTTCGAGGAGGGCCTGGTCGGCGGCGGCGCCATCGACGCGACCGGCACGCCGCTGCCGGACAAGACCATGGCCCTCTGCCAGTCGGCCCACGCCATCCTGTTCGGCTCGGTGGGCGGGCCCAAGTGGGACCACCTGCCGCAGGAGCAGCGCGCCGAGCGCGGCCTGCTCGCCCTGCGCAAGGGCCTCGACCTCTACGCCAACCTGCGGCCGGCCACCTGCTTTCCGATGCTGGTGGACGCCTCGCCGCTCAAGCGCTCGGTCGTCGAGGGCACCGACATCATGGTGATCCGCGAGCTGACCGGCGGCCTCTACTTCGGCGAGCCGCGCGGCCGCAGCGTGCTGCCCGGGGGCGGCGAGCGCGGCGTCAACACCATGGTCTACACCACGCCGGAGATCGAGCGTGTGGCGCGCGTGGGCTTCGAGGTGGCGCGCAAGCGCCGGAAGCGGCTGGCCTCGGTGGACAAGGCCAACGTGCTCACGGTCTCGCAGCTGTGGCGCGAGGTCGTCACGAAGGTCGGAAGGGATTATCCGGATGTCAGCCTGGAGCATGTTCTGGTCGATAACTGCTCCATGGCGCTGGTGCAGAAGCCGACCCACTTCGACACGATCGTGACCGAGAACACCTTCGGCGATATTCTGTCGGACGAGGCGGCCATCCTGGCCGGCTCGATGGGGATGCTGCCGTCGGCATCGCTCGGCCAGGCCGGCGCCGGCGGCGTCCAGATGGGCCTCTACGAGCCGGTGCACGGCACCGCGCCGGACATCGCTGGGCAGGGCGTCGCCAACCCGATCGCGGCAATATTGTCGGCGGCGATGCTTCTCCGGTACTCTCTGAACATGGGTGCCGACGCGGCCCGCATCGAGGCGGCGGTCCAGCGCGTGCTGCAGCAGGGGTACCGCACGCGGGACATCGCCGCCGCCGGCGAGAAGGCCGTGGGCACGCGCGAGATGGGAGACCTCATCGTGCACGGCGTGGAGCGCGGCTGATGGCCAGCGGAGTGACGGTCGCCGTCGTCGGCGCCACCGGCGCCGCCGGCCAGACGACGCTGAAGATCCTCGAGGAGCGCAAGTTCCCGGTCCGCGAGCTGCGTTGCTTCGCCTCCGAGCGCTCGGTCGGCAAGACGGTGAGTTTCGCGGGCGAGGCGGTGCCCGTTCGCCGGTTCGAGGCCGCGGCGTTCAGCGGCGTGGACATCGCGATCTGCTCGGCCGGCACCGCGCAGTCCAGGGAGTTCGCGCCGGTCATCGTCAAGGCCGGTGCCATCGTGGTGGACAAGTCCAACGCCTGGCGCATGGACCCGCGGGTGCCGCTGGTGGTGCCGGAGATCAACGCCCACGCGGTGGCCGGCCATCACGGGATCCTGGCCTCGCCGAACTGCACGACGATCGTCACGATCATGCCGCTGAAGCCCTTGCACGACGCCGGCCGCCTGCGCCGGGTGGTGGCCACCTCGTACCAGGCGGTGTCGGGCGCCGGCGTCAACGGCATCGCCGCCCTGCGCGAGGAGACGCTGGCCTGGGCGCGCGGCGAGGCGATCACGCCGAAGCACTTCGCGCACCGGATCGCCTTCAACCTCATCCCGGCCATCGACACGTTCGCTCCCGACGGCTACACCGGCGAGGAGCTCAAGCTCGTCAACGAGACGCGCAAGATCCTCGAGATTCCCGACCTGGCCGTCTCCCCGACGACCGTGCGGGTGCCCGTGTTCACCTGCCATTCGATCGCCGTCAACGCCGAGACGGAGGAGAAAATCACGGCGGCCCGGGCCCGCGACCTGTTCGCGAGCTTCCCGGGGCTGCGGGTGTGGGACGAGCCGGCCGCCCAGCGTTACCCCATGCCGGTCGACGTCGAGGGGCAGGACGACTGCTTCGTCGGCCGTGTGCGCGAGGACCTCTCGCACCCGCGCGCCCTCAACTTCTGGGTGGTGGGCGATCAGCTGCGCAAGGGGGCGGCGACGAACGCGGTGCAGATCGCGGAGCTCGTGCTCCGCAGCTAGCGCCATGACGCTGCGGCGCCTGTATCGCCGGACCCGGCGCCACGCGCGGTTCAACTTCGCGGTGCTCCTCACGATTGTCGTCATCGCCTGGGTCGCAGTGCCGCAGGTCGCCCACTGGCTGGACGCCGTGCCGGGCTACAACCCCGCGGTCTACGAGCCCAAGGACACCGAGCGCCAGGCGTGGCAGTCGCGCCCGGGCGCCGACCTGCTCGCCCGCATCCCCTGGGAGACCGCGTTCAACGTCACGCTGTTCGTCCTCGTGGCGGTCGTGTGGCTGACGCTGGTGCCCACGCGCCGCCCGCCCCGGCACTGAGCCCGCTGCGCGCGTATCGCCTGACCGTCGCCTACGACGGCACCGACTTCCACGGCTGGCAGGTCCAGCCGGACGTCCTGAGCGTGCAGGGGACTCTGCTGCAGGCCGCCCGTCCGCTGTTCCAGGGCGAGGTCCGTCTCGTCGGCGCCAGCCGGACCGACGCCGGCGTTCACGCCCTGCGCCAGGTGGTGTCGGTGCAGGGCGAGGGCACCCTGCCGGCGGTGAGCCTGCAGGCGGCGCTCAACGCGGCGCTGCCGCGCACGGTACGGGTGGCGGCGGCCGCCGAGGTCGAGCCCGGCTTCGACGCGCGCCGCTCGGCGCTCGGCAAGCGCTACCTCTACCTCATCGACAACGCCCCGGTGCCGTCGCCGCTGCGCCTGCGGTGGGCCTGGCACGTGTCGCGGCCGCTGGACCTGGCGGCCATGCGCGCGGCGCTGGCGCCGCTGCGCGGCCGCCACGACTTCAGCGCGTTCTGCGCCGCGCCGGGGCGGGAGGCCGAGCCCGTCTGCCGAGTGCGCGCCGTTCACGTGCTGGCGCGCAAGTCGCTGGTCGCCATCCTGGTCTCGGCCGACCGCTTCCTGCACCACATGGTGCGCAACGTCGTCGGCAGCGCGGTCGAGGTCGGGCGCGGCGCCGAGCCGCCGGCCTGGCTGGCCGAGGTTCTCCGGGGGCGCGACCGCAGGCGGGCGGGACCGACTGCGCCGGCCCGCGGCCTGCTTCTCCTGCGCGTCCGCTACACGGAGCGCTGCTAGAATCGAGAGCACGATGCGGACGTACTTCCGCGTGCGAGGTGGCGCCAGCGAGGAGGTCGCGGGGGAGGTCGTCCGCGAGCAGCCGCTCAGTATCTTCATCAACGGCGAGAAGTTCCTCACGCTGCTCTGCTCACCGATGGGCCTCGAGGCGCTCGTTGTCGGCTACCTCTGGATGGAGAAGGTCATCGGCGACCCGGCCGAGATCACGCGGCTGGACGTCTCGCCGGTGGACGGCCGGGCCGAGGTCACGCTGAGCCACCCGGTGACGCTGCCAACCGAGCGCATCCTGACCTCCGGCTGCGGCGGCGGCATCACGTTCCGGATCGACCACCGGCTGTTCCCGCGCCTGCACTCGCGCCTGCGCGCGCGGCCGGCCGACCTGGCCGCGCGCATGAAGGAGCTGTTCCAGGCCGCCGAGCACTATCACCGCTCGCGCGGCATCCACGGCGCCGCCCTGGCCGACCTCGAGCGCGTGCTCATCGTCGCCGAGGACGTCGGCCGCCACAACGCCGTGGACAAGGTCAAGGGGGAGGCGCTGTTGCGCGGCATCCCCACCGAGGACCGCCTGCTGCTGTCCACGGGCCGCGTGTCGTCCGAGATGCTGCTCAAGGCCGCGCGCATGGGCGTGCCGCTGGTGGCCTCGCGCACCTCGCCGACCGAGATGGCGGTGGCGCTGGCCGAGCAGCTCGGCGTGACGGTCTGCGGCTACGTGCGGCCCGACGGCCTCAATCTCTACGCGGGGGACGCGCTGCGGCTCGACGCGCCGGTGGCGGCCGCGGGTGCCTGACGAGTCGCCGGAGGCCCGCGCCTGGCGGCGCGGCTTCCGTCAGAAGAACAAGCGCGACGACTACGCCCTGGACCTCTTCCAGGAGGCGCGCGCCAAGCTCGCCAGCGACGCCGCCCGGGTCGAGCAGGTGCTGCGCGAGCTGTCGCGGCTCTACAATCCGCTCACCGACGCGCCCATCGTCGACCTGGCCACCCGCTCGCGCATCATGACGCTGCTCGCGGGCGGACGTCCCGGCGAGGCCGAGGCGCTCCTCGACGAGCGCCATCGCGCCTACGCGCCGGTTGATGACGCCGAGCGTCACTCTCCCGGGGAGCGGGAGGCCTGAGACGCGCCGCGGTCGCCAAACTTTTCACAACGACAGAGCTTCCGGCGTATGCGCATGTTGACACGAGGCGGTCCGACCACCTAGGATGCACGGAACATCCGGCCACCGGATGTGTGGCCCGAGGAGGATCGGCGATGAGTCAGAGCCTCACCGACTGGCTGCAGCAGAGCCGCTTCGTCGTCGTCGCCGTCGATCCCGCGCGCGGCTCCCTCCGCATCAAGGGCGAGGCCGAGGTCTGCACCGACCTGTCGTGCTCGGAGCGCACGCTGGTCGTCAGCGACGACGGCGTCGCGCCCGATCTCGCCGCGCTCAACGCCGGTGACATCGTGAAGATCCACGAGAACGCCGGCCACGCCGACCGCATCGTCGTCGTGCGCCGTGTCTGGGAAGAGCTGACCACACCGGAGTGGTGATCCAGCACCGTCGCCGGTCATTCATCGGCCGCCTCTGGCAAGGAGGGTTTTGATGAGTCTCTCCCGGCGTGACTTCCTGAAGTTTTCCGGCGCGACCGCGGCCGGCGTGGCGGCCGGCACCGGCATCGACCTGGCACCGGTCGAGGCCGCCGCCACCTCGCTCAAGATCAAGGAAGCGAAGGCGTTCGCCGGCGTGTGTCCCTACTGCGCGGTCGGCTGCGGCCAGCTCATCTACGCCAAGGACAACACGATCATCGACATCGAGGGCAACCCCGACACGCCGCACACGCTGGGCCGGCTCTGCCCCAAGGGCGCGGCGACCATCCAGCTCTCCAACAACCCGCTGCGCCCGACCAAGGCGCTGTACCGCGCGCCGGGCTCGGACACGTGGGAGGAGAAGCCGCTCGACTGGATGTACGACCAGATCGCCAAGCGCTACCACGACACCCGCGAGAAGTACTTCATCGAGAAGGAGAAGGACAAGGACGGCAAGGAGGTCGTCGTCAACCGCCTGGAGGCGATCGCCTCGCTCGGCTCGGCCTGCATCGACAACGAGGAGTGCTATCTCCTCAGCAAGCTGAACCGGGCGCTCGGCATCGTTTACCACGAGCACCAGGCCCGAGTCTGACACTCCGCCACGGTCCCAGCTTTGGGGACCACGTTCGGTCGCGGGGCGATGACGACGAACCTGATCGACGTCCAGAACTCGGACGTCATCATGGCGACCTCCAACATGGCCGAGAATCACCCGGTTGGCTTCCAGTGGGTGATGAAGGCCAAGGAGCGCGGGGCCAAGCTCATCCACGTGGACCCGCGCTACACGCGCACCAGCGCGGCGGCCGACATCCACGTGCCGCTGCGCTCGGGCACCAACATCGCGTTCTTCGGCGGGCTCATCA
>DASSLH010000555.1:0-5738 GCA_035689625.1 Candidatus Methylomirabilota bacterium
GTCGACGCGTACTCCGACGCCTGGAGCACGTTGCGCGGCGTGATGATCCAGGGCCGGCCGCGGCTGATCGAGCGCGGGCCGGCGTTCCGGCGCGCTCGCGACCTGCTCTACCGCAAGTACCCGCAGTACCCGCGCGAGGCCGCGCTGAGCCCGTCGGACTCGGTGATCGTCGAGGTCACGCCGGCGCACGTGTTGTCGTGGGGATTCGACTGACGTGGCGCCGTCCGACAAGGCCTCGCGGCTGGCGTTCCTGGATGGCCTGCGCGGCGTCGCGCTGATCTTCATGGTCGTCAACCACACCGCGCGGTGGTGGGTGGACGTCCACATGACCTGGCCGCGCTACCACCTGATCTGGATCACGCTCACCGTCGCGGCGCCGACGTTCCTGTTCCTCGTCGGCTTCTGCCTGCCGCTGGCCGCGCGCGGCGACGAGAGCCTCGGCGCGCTGCTGCGCAAGCTCGGGCCCCGCGGCGCGCGGATCATCGCGGCCGGTCTGCTGCTGAACGTGATCGTGCTGTGGCACGACGAGCGCTGGTACGCCGGCGGCGTGCTGCAGACGATCGGCCTGGCGATCATCGTGATGGCGCCCGCGCTGTGGCTGCTGCGCTTTCGCCACGCGGCGCCGGCGCTGCTGGCCCTGGCGGTGCTCGCGTTCCTGGCGTTCGTGGCGCTCTTGCCGGGCGTGGAGGCCCTCGTCGGCGCGTATCCGGTGGCGGGGCAGGTGCTCTTCTACGACTTTCCGCCGTGGCCGTGGCTGAGCCTGGTGCTGATCGGCCTCGTGCTCGGCCACGCCTGGCTGCAGGCCTACCGCCTCAGTCCCGCGGCCGGCGCCCGCTGGCTCGCCGGGCTCGCGGCGCTCGGCGTCGGGCTGCTGCTGGCGTTCGTCGTCTATGATTGGTGGGCGGCCACGCCGGTACGCCTGGGCCTGTCGCGCGACTTCCTGCTCAATCGCCATCGCACGCCGCGCGGCGCCTCGCTGTTCTGGGTGTTCGGCATGCTGTTCGTCGGCCTCGGCCTCTCCTACTGGGCGATGGAAGTGCGGCGCTGGCGGCTGCGCTGGCTCGTGGTCCTCGGCCAGACCGCGCTGTTCCTCTACTTCGTCCACCAGATCATCGTGTACCCGCTGGTGAACCGGTGGCTCGGGTGGCGCTTCAACGGCTGGCCGGGCTTCTGTCTCGCCAACCTGGCGCTCCTGGTGGTCCTCGTGGGGCTGGCGTGGGCGTGGCGCGAGGTGCGCCCGCGGGTACGGGCGTGGCGGCCGTGGTCGCCGGCGCCGACGCCGGCGACACCGTCCTGAGCCGGACTGCGGCCGCGCTCGCCCGGCCCGGCGCCGCCCGCGGGCCCGCGCTGGCGCTGTCGCTCGCGCTGTTGCTGGCCGCGCTGTTCCTGCCGCCGCTGGCCGAGGGGTTGCCGGTGGCCGGGCAGCGCGCGCTGGTCGTGACGCTGATCAGCATCGTGCTGTGGACGACGGAGGCGCTCGAGCCCGGGGTCACCGCGCTGCTCGGCGTCGCGCTGCTCGCGTTGACGGGCAGCGGCATGCGGGGCGCGCTGCAGGGCTTCGCCAGCCCGGTCCCGTACTTCCTGGTCGGTGTGCTGACGATGGGCGTGGCCGTCGTGCGCAGCGGGCTGGCCGAGCGACTGGCCCGCGCCATCCTCGAGCGCGCGCGCGGCCGCAGCCTCGCGGTCTACCTGCAGCTGGTGCTGGCGTTTCCGGCGCTGACGTTCGTCCTGCCGTCGGCCACCACGCGCTCCGGCATCCTCATCCACATCTACGACGAGGTCTTCACGCTGGCGGCGGTGCCGCGAGGCGCGGAGGTCGCCAAGGCCGTGATGCTGGCGCTGGCCTCGATCAACCGCCTGGCCTCGACCGCGCTCCTCACCGGCGGCATCACCCCCGTGATGAGCGCCGCCATCATCGCGGCCAACGTCGACGGCCGCCCGATCAGCTGGACGGGGTGGTTCCTGCTGATGGGGGTGCCGTACTACACGATCCTGCTGCTCGGCGGCGTGTTGACGTGGGCGCTCTACCGGCGCGGCTTCGCCCGCGACCTGCCGGCGACGGCGCCCGTGGCGCGCCGGCCGCTGGGAGGCGCGGAGTGGCGCACCGTCGCCATCCTCCTCGGCGCCTCGGCGCTGTGGCTCACCGACGCGTGGCACCATCTGGATCCCGCGCTGCCGGCGCTGCTGGCGTTCGCCGCGCTGCTGGCGCCCGGCGTCGGCCCGCTGCGCTGGGGCGACCTCGAGCGCGGTGTGGGCTGGGCCAACTTCTTCGTCATCGCCGCGTCCATCTCGCTGGCGCAGGCGCTGTCCACCAGCGGCGCCGCGGCGTGGCTGGGCCGGCGGCTCGTCGGCAGCCTGCCGGCGCTCGGCGCCAGCGCGCCGGGCACGATCGTCCTCTTGATGCTGGGCGCCACGGCGCTGCGCGCGATCGTGCCGAACATCTCCGGCTTCCTGGCGCTGGCGCTGCCGATCGCGATGTCGGTCGGCCGCGAGACGGGGCTGAGCCCGGTCGTCTGCGCGCTGGCAGTGATGATCACCGGCGACGCCGTCATCTACTATCCGGCCCAGAGCGCCTCTGCCCTCGTCATCTACGAGCGCGGCCACGTGAGCGCCGGCGAGATGCTCCGCTTCGGCCTGTGGATGACGCTGGTCGGGTGGATCGCCGTGCTGGCCGTCGCGCTGCCCTGGTGGTCGCTCGTGGGCCTGCCGCTGCGGCCGTGAGCATGACGGTGCCGGGGCGGCGGCGCGCTAAGATCGGTGCATGAGGCTTCGCGCGCTCGGTGCCCTGGCCGCGCTCGCGCTGCTCGCCACCGGCGGCGAGGGGGCGACGCCGTCCTACCGCTACGTGGACGAGCAGGGCAACGTCCACTACGTCTCGCGGCGCGACCAGGTGCCGGAGCGCTATCGCGCGCAGCTGGCACCGCGCCAGCCCGGCGAGCCGCCGGCGCCGCAGCTCACGCCGAACGCCAGGGGACGCGCCGGCGTGCCGACCGGCTGCATCCTGCGGCTGCGGGGGACGGAGCGGCGGAAGGGCTCCTCGCACTCCTACCCGAGCTGTGACGCCTGTCGCACCGCGCTGCGCGCGCTGAGCGACGAGGACAAGAACCGGGCAGAGTGCTTCGCGTCCTCGATCGAGGACGAGCTAGGGAAGCGGAGCCGGTAGGTCGGTCGCCCCCATCAGCCAGCGGTCGACGCCGGCCGCGCAGGAGCGGCCCTCGGCGATCGCCCACACGATCAGCGACTGGCCGCGCTGCATGTCGCCGCAGCTGAACACGCCGGGCGCGCTCGTCATCCAGTTCGCGTCGCGGGCGACGTTGCCGCGCTCGGTGAGCTTCAGGCTCAGCTCCTGGATCGGTCCCGAGCGCTCGGGGCCGAGGAAGCCCATCGCCAGCAGGACGAGGTCGGCGTCCAGCGTGAACTCGCTGCCCGGGACCGGCGTGAAGTCCAGCCGTCCGCTCTCGCGGACCATGTCCACCTCGACCGCATGCAGCTGCGTCACGCGCCCGCCCTCGCCGGTGAAGCGCTGAGTGGAGACGGCGTAGAGACGCTCACCGCCTTCCTCGTGCGCCGACGAGGTGCGGAAGACGTTCGGCCACTGCGGCCAGGGATTGTCGGGCGCGCGGGTGTCGGGCGGGCGCGGCAACAGCTCGAACTGGTGGACCGAGGCCGCGCCCTGGCGGTGCACGGTGCCCAGGCAATCGGCGCCGGTGTCACCGCCGCCGATGATGACGACGTGCTTGCCCCTGGCGGAGATGAACGTCTCGTCCGGGACGTGATCGCCCTCGCACCGCTTGTTGGAGAGCGTGAGGTACTCCATCGCGAAGTGGATGCCGGCCAGCTCGCGCCCCGGCACCGGCAGGTCGCGTGGCGCGCCGGCGCCGCAGGCCAGCACGATCGCGTCGAACTCGCGCTGCAGGGCGGCCACGCTCGGCTGGCGTCCGACGTCGC
This sequence comes from Candidatus Methylomirabilota bacterium, assembly GCA_035689625.1. Classification (GTDB taxonomy): domain Bacteria; phylum Methylomirabilota; class Methylomirabilia; order Rokubacteriales; family CSP1-6; genus AR5. The sequence goes on from DASSLH010000555.1 coordinate 3,949, forward strand.
AATTGGCGCGGAAGACGATGCCTTCCTTCTCGAGCAGCGCCAGCCGCCGGTCGAGCACCCGCTTTTCCAGCTTGAACTCGGGGATGCCGTAGCGCAGCAGGCCGCCGATGCGGTCGGAGCGCTCCAGGACCGTGACGAGGTGCCCGGCGCGGTTGAGCTGCTGGGCGGCGGCCAGGCCGGCCGGTCCCGAGCCGGCCACCGCGACCTTCTTGCCCGTGCGCGTGGCCGGCGGCTCCGGCACGACCCAGCCCTCCTCGAAGGCGCGATCGATGATGGACACCTCGACGGCCTTGATCGTCACCGGGTCGTCGTTGATGCCGAGCACGCAGGCGCCCTCGCAGGGCGCCGGGCACAGGCGGCCGGTGAACTCCGGGAAGTTGTTCGTCGCGTGCAGCCGCTCGATCGCGTCCCGCCAGTGGTCGCGGTACACGAGGTCGTTCCAGTCCGGGATGATGTTGCCGAGCGGGCAGCCCTGGTGGCAGAACGGGATGCCGCAGTCCATGCAGCGCGCCGCCTGCGCCGTGAGCTGCTCCACGGGATAGGGAAGGTAGACCTCCTTCCAGTCCCGCAGCCGTTCGGCGACCGGGCGGGTCGGCCACTTCGTGCGCTTGATTTCGAGGAAGCCGGTGACCTTGCCCATGCTAACCGCTGGTGACCCCGACCAGCTCGGCGAACGTCGGCTCGCGTCCCTCGGCGCGCGCCCTGGCCTCGGCCGCCAGCACGCGCTTGTAGTCCCGGGGCATGACGCGCACGAAGCGCGGTTGCTGGTCGATCCACGTCTCGAGGATCCGCGCGGCGTAGGCGGAGCCGGTGTGGGCGACGTGGCGGCGGACGAGGTCGCGCACGAACGCGATCTCCTCGGCCTGCTCCAGCGGGCCGATCTCGACCATGCCCAGATTGCAGCGCCGCTTGAAGTCGCCGTCCACGTCCAGCACGTAGGCGATGCCGCCCGACATGCCGGCCGCGAAGTTGCGCCCGCTGTGGCCGAGCACGACCACGCGGCCGCCGGTCATGTACTCGCAGCCGTGGTCGCCGATACCCTCCACGACGGCGTGGGCGCCGCTGTTGCGCACGGCGAACCGCTCGCCGGCCACGCCGCGCACGAACGCCTCGCCGCTGGTCGCGCCGTAGAGCGCGACGTTGCCGATGATGATGTTGTCCTCGGCCTTGAACGTGGCCGCCCGCGGCGGGAACACGATGAGCCGGCCGCCCGACAATCCCTTGCCCCAGTAGTCGTTGGCGTCGCCCTCCAGCGCGAAGGAGACACCACGCGGCACGAACGCGCCGAAGCTCTGGCCCGCGGAACCCGTGAAGTGCACGCGGATCGTGTCGTCCGGGAGCCCCTCGCCGCCCCACCGTTTCGTGATGTGGTAGCCGAGCGTGGTGCCCACCGTGCGATTGACGTTGCGAATAGGCAGCCGGAGCTCGACCGGCTTCCGGTGCTCGAGGGCGTCCCGGCACGCCGGAATGATCGTGGTGTTGTCGAGCGAGCTCTCGAGCGCGTGGTCCTGAGAACGAACGCACCGCCGCGCCACGTCGGCCGGCATGTCCGGCTGATACAGGATGGACGACAGGTCGAGCCCGCGCGCCTTCCAGTGCTCGAGCGCCGGCTTGAAGTCGAGCCGATCCACGCGTCCGATCATCTCGTCGATGGTCCGGAAGCCGAGGGCCGCCATGTGCTCCCGGACTTCCTGCGCGAGGAACCGGAAGAAGTTGACGACGTAGTCGGCCCGGCCGGCGAAACGCTTGCGGAGCTCGGGATCCTGCGTGGCGATGCCGACGGGGCAGGT
>DASSLH010000556.1:0-5821 GCA_035689625.1 Candidatus Methylomirabilota bacterium
TCCCGGCAGTCGCCGGCCATGCGGGTGTGGCAGAGGGCGAAGTCGTACTTCACGGGATCGGCCGGGTCCAGGCGCACCAGCCGCGCCGTGATCTCCTCGGCCATCTTCCAGGTGCGCGAGCGCCGCCGCGTGAGGCCGATCGAGCGGCTCATGTTCTCGACGTGGGTGTCGATCGGCATCAGCAGCCGCGCCGGCGACACCGAGGTCCACAGCCCGAAGTCCGGCGCCGGCCGCCGCACCATCCAGCGCAGGAACAGGTGCAGGCGCTTGCAGGGGCCGCCGGCCGACGGCAGCGGGAACAGGTGACGGTAGCCGCGCGAGAGCCGGCGGCGCGGGAACACGTCGCGGACGTCGGCCTCCAGGAACGCGCGGGCAAACCGCTCCAGCGCCGGACGGATCGGGCCGGCCGGGTCCGCGTCGCCGGCGGCGAAGCACTTCTCGAGCGTGCCGTAGCGCGCCAGCAGCTCGCGGGCCGCGGCGCAGAAGGCGACGATGTCGCGTGGCCGGTTGAAGCGGTAGAGAAAAGCGTCGAAGGCGTGGGCCTGGGCACGCGCGTCGAAGTCGCGCACGAAGCGCGCCGGCGAGGGCCCCATCACGCGCAGCACGCCCTGCAGCGCGCGCCCGAACAGATCCACGCGCCCGTAGGCCAGGCACGCGGTCAGCAGGCCGACGACCTCGCGGTCGTCGGCGGCGGCGTAGCGGAGAGGAAACTCGATCGCGTCGCGCGCGAGCCGCGCGCCGTAGTCGAACTCGCGATAGAGCCGCTCGAGCGGCTCGCGGAGTGCGCCGGCTGACGTCATTCGGCGGTCTCGCGGCATGATAACATGCCGCCTCGTCAGGCGATGAGTCGAATCCCCTCGCGCGAGCGACCTCTGACTGTGGGCGTCGTCGGCCTCGGCGCCATCGGCCGTCGCGTCTGCCAGGCGCTCGACGCCGGCCTGCCCGGCGTGCGCCTCGTGGCCGCCACCGCGCGCGACCGGGCCCGCGCCGAGGCGTTCCTCAAGTCACTGCGCGCACCGGTGCCGTTCGCGACGCTCGACGAGCTGATCGCCGCCGCCGAGGTCGTCGTCGAGGTCTCCACGCAGGCGCACCTGCAGGAGATCGCGCCCAGGGCGCTGGCGGCCGGCCGCGACCTCGTCGTGCTGTCCGGCGGCGCGCTGCTGGGCCGCGCGGACTGGGTGGCGCTGGCCGAGCGTCACGGCGCCCGCATCCTGGTGCCGTCGGGCGCGATCGCCGGCCTCGACGGCGTCAAGGGCGGCGCCGTCGGGCCGATCACCTCCGTCACCATGGAGAGCCGCAAGGCGCCCGCCGGCTGGGCCGGCGCGCCCTGGGTCGTGCAGCAGAAGATCGACCTCGCCGCCGTCCGCGAGGAGACGCTGATCTTCGAGGGGCCCGCCACGGCCGCCTGCCCCGCGTTCCCCGCCAACGTCAACGTGCTGGCCGCACTCTCGCTGGCCGGCATCGGCCCCGAGCGCACGACGACGAAGATCTACGCGGTGCCCGGCCTGGCCCGTAACACGCATCGCATCCGCGTCGAGGGTGAGTTCGGCAGCCTGCAGATCCAGGTCGAGAACGTGCCGAGCGAGAACCCGCGCACGGGCCGGCTGTCGTACCTGTCCACGATCGCGCTGCTGCGCGACCTCGGTGCCCCGCTGCGCGTGGGGACGTGAGCGAGCGCGTCCGGGCGTCGTTCGACCGCATCGCCGAGCAGTACGCCGCCGACTTCGCCGACGAGCTGACGCGCAAGCCCTACGACACCGCCCTGCTCCGCCTGTTCGCCGAGGGTTGCCCGGCGGGCCCGGTGCTCGATGTGGGCTGCGGCCCGGCCGGCCACGTCGGCCGCTTCGTCGCCGACCTCGGCCGGCGCGTCGTCGGCCTCGACCTGGCGCCGCGCGCGCTCGGCGTCGCCCGCCGCCTGAACGACCCCACGCTGCCGTTCGTCGCCGGCGACGTGCGCGCCCTGCCGTTCGCCGCCGGCGCGTTCGCGGGTGTGCTGGCGTTCTACTCGCTCATCTACGAGGCGGATCCGACCGCGGCGCTGCGCGAGATGCGCCGCGTGCTGCGGCCCGAGGGCAAGCTGCTCGTCGCCGTGCACGCCGGTCACGGCGTGCAGCGCTTCACCGACTACAAGGGCGTCGAGGTCGACGTCGAGGTGCATCTGCACGCGCCACGGACGTTCGCGCCGCAGGTGGTCGACGCCGGCCTGCGCGTCGAGCGCATGGACCTGCGGCCGCCCTACCCCTTCGAGCACAAGACCGAGCGACTCTACGTGCTGGGGCGCGCCGGCTAGGGCGGCCGCCGCGTCATCCGGCCGAGGCGTGAACCGCGACGGGATAGCCGCGGGCGAGCACGCGGACGGTGGAGCGTGGCGTGAGCACGCGGAGCGAACGGTCGGCCGGCGCCGGGCTGTTCCGCGTGTACCCGGCGGCAGTCCAGCGCAGCAGCCCGGACTCGTGGACGAGCCAGGCGACCCCGCTGTCGTCTGCGACGATCGTGCCGGGGGGCAGCCGTGACGGACGCTCGCGGTAGGTGCGCTTGGCCCCGTCGCGGCCGAGGCGCTCGGCGTGCAGGGCCGCGTCGAGCGCGTCCGCACCCGGCAGGGCCGAGCGGCCGCCTGTCCAGCGCTCGCGGAACAGGTCGTAGCGGGCGCGCTGGCACTCGGCGCAGGGCCGGTGCCCGGCCGCCAGCGCGGTGGCCTCGTCCAGGAAGAACAGCTCCGTGTACTGGCCGGGCGCCATGACCGGCCGGTGACGCCCCTCGAACTCGAGCAGGCAGATGATCCAGCGCTTGACGGCGAAGGCGCGGCGGATGCGCCGCTCGGCGTCGTGCAGGCAGCCGCGGTTGCCCATCAGCGTCCCGCGCGCCGGCGTGGCGATCAGCGCGCCGAACGGCGTGATCCGGTTCTGGAGCGGCACGCGGTCAGTGCTGCTGGGCCTCGAGGAAGCGCTCGGCCTCGAGCGCGGCCATGCAGCCGGTGCCGGCGGCGGTGACGGCCTGGCGGAACGCGAAGTCGGCGACATCGCCGGCGGCGAACACGCCGGGCACCGAGGTGCGCGTCGTCCCCGCCTGCACCTTGACGTACTCGTTGGGCAGCAGCTCGATCTGGCCACGGAAGAGCGCGGTGTTGGGCTGATGCCCGATGGCGATGAACAGGCCGTCGACGTGGCGCTCGGTGAGCGCGCCCGTCTTGACGTTGCGCAGCCGGACACCGGTGACCTTGCCGCCGGCGGGGTCGGCCACCGACTCCACCTCGCTGTCCCAGACGAACGTGATCTTCGAGTTCTTGGCCGCGCGCTCCTGCATGATCTTGGACGCGCGCAGCGTGTCGCGTCGGTGGACGACGTCCACCTTGCGTCCCAGCCGCGCCAGGTAGAGCGCCTCCTCCATCGCCGAGTCGCCGCCGCCGACCACCATGAGGTCCTGGTCCTTGAAGAAGAAGCCGTCGCAGGTCGCGCAGGTGGACACGCCGCGGCCCATCAGCTCGGCCTCGCCCGGCACGCCGAGCGTGCGGGCCGAGGCGCCGGTGGCGATGATGACACTCTCGCCCTCGTGGGTGGCGGCCTCCGAGCGCACGACGAACGGGCGGTGCCCAAAGTCCACCTGGGTGACGTCCTCGGCGACCATGTCGGTGCCGAAGCGCTCGGCCTGCTTGCGCATCGTCTCCATGAGGTCGGGGCCGAGCACGCCGTCGACGAACCCGGGGAAGTTCTCGACCAGCGTGGTGAGCATCAGCTGGCCGCCGGACTGCAGCCCGGTGAACATCAGGGGCGCGAGGTTCGCGCGCGCGGCGTAGATCGCCGCGGTGTAGCCGGCCGGGCCGGAGCCGATGATGATCACCTTGCGCGTGCTCGGCATGTCGTCCGCCTCCACTCGTTACAGATGCACGAACAGGGCCAGACGATGCATGGGGCCGTCAGCCTCGCTCGAGGATGGGCTCCAGGTCGGCCAGGTCGCGAATCTCGTAGATCGGCGCCGTCACGCCGGGCGGCAGCGGCTCGCCCTCGGGGTTGATCCAGGCGGCATCCATGCCGACGGCGTGGGCCCCGGCCACGTCGATGTCGATGCGATCGCCCACGAAGAGCGTGTGGTGCGCCTCGGCGCCGGTGCGCCGCAGCGCCACCTCGAAGATGTCGGCGCGCGGCTTGCGCCAGCCGACCTCGTCGGAGACGACGACCGCCGCGAACAGCCCGCGCACACCGGCCGCCTCGAGGATGGCCAGCGCGGTCGGGCTGTAGTCGAAGTTCGAGACGACGGCCAGGCGGTGGCGGCGCGCCAGACGCTGGAGCAGCGGCCCGTAGTGGCTGGGAAACGACGCCGCCTTGGCCAGCTCGTGCCGGTGGGCGTCGATCAGCGCGACGTCCAGGCCGGCCGGCAGCCGGCCGGCGTCCAGGCCCAGCTGGCGGAAGAACTCGGCGAAGCGCTCGCGGGCGCCGACCTCGCGGTGATCGATGGCGCGCCGGCGCTCGGCCTCCTGCCAGGAGGCGACCAGCGCCGCGTAGCACTGCTCGAGTGACACCTCGGGCACCGCCGCCGCCAGCACGGCGTGCAGGTGGCCGGCGGTCGAGCGCACGCGCTTGCCGCGGATCTCGACCTCGGGCAACCGGTCACGCTCGAAGCGCACCAGCGTGTCGAAGAGGTCGAAGAAGACCGCCTGGTAGCGCCCGCTCAGCGCACGCCCTCCAGCGCCTCGCGGTCGAAGCCGATGACCAGGCGATCGCCCGCCTGCACGAGCGGCCGGCGAATCAGCCGCGGCTCCCTGGCCATCAGCGCGACCAGCTCGTCGTCGCTGACCTTCTTCCGGTCGAGGCCCAGCGCCTTGTACTGCGTGGAGCGCGTGGATAGCAGGCTGCGCACGCCCTCGGGGGCGTGCCGGGCCAGCGCCCGGATCTCGGCGGCGGCCAGCGGTTGCTTGAAGAGGTCGCGCGGGGTGAAGGCGATCTTGCGGCGGGAGAGCACCTCTCTCCCCTTCACGCACGAGGTTCAGGTCGGCTTCTGGTAGTAGACGACGCTCACAGCGGCTTCCTCCGCGCGTAGCCCTCGTCCAGGCCATGCCAGTGGGTGATGTGTTGCTCGCCGAGCTTCCAGCAGAGATTGACCTCGCGCCCGTCGCGCAGGTGCGGAAAGTCCACGAGGCCCAGGCCGAGATCCTTCGTCACGCCGCCCAGGCCATGGACCTCCTCGAGCCCGGCCTGCACCCGGGCCGTGCAGCGCTCGATCGTCTCCTGCCGCGCGCGCCAGGCGGCCTGGTCCACGACGCCGCCGCCGGCCAGCGCGATGCGCCGCTGCTCGGCGTCCTGCGCCTCGCGCGCCTCGACGCCGGCCAGGTGAGCCGCCCGCACGCGCTCCATGACGGCGGCCAGCCGCGGGATGAGGCGCTCCACGTCCTGGGGCGTGAAGTAGCGCTCAGACACGGCGCTGCACGTCCAGGCCGCCCTCGACGAACACCGCGTGGACCTCGCGGGGACCGTGCACGCCGCGCGTGAGGGTGAGCTCGATGTCGGCGGTGCGGCTGGGCCCCGTGATGAAGTTGATCGAGGCGCCCCGCCAGGCCGCCTCCTGGCCGTCGTGCCACGCCTCCAGCGCCAGCCCCGCCTGCCCCAGCGAATCCAGCAGCGCCGCGCGATCGAAGACCGCCACGTGGCAGGCCGGCAGCAGCGAGGCCGAGCGCGGCCGCCCGGCCCCCGAGACCAGCACGAGCGTGCCGGTCTCGGCGATCGCCAGGTCGGCGCCGGTGACGCCGAGCTCGGCGGCGGCGGCGACCGCGCGCAGCCGCTCGCGCTCGGCCGGCACGACCTCGTCGGAGGGCAGTGCGGCCGCCTGC
>DASSLH010000557.1:0-11621 GCA_035689625.1 Candidatus Methylomirabilota bacterium
GCCTGCCCCGGGCCCGGGGAGTCGCCTGGCGTCACGGCGTGGCGGCGCTGCGGCGGCCCGGCGGCCATGCTCCGCGCGTGGTCGTCGCGCTCGGCGCCGCCGTCATGCTGCTGGTCGCCGTCGCGCTGCTGCAGGGGGCGCTCGGCCGGCAGATCGACTACGAGCAGCGGCGCGAGGCGCCCTCGTTCTTCTTCCTCGACGTCCAGCCCGACCAGGCCGACGCCTTCGCCGCGCTGGTGACGCGCACGACGGGCAGCGCGCCGGCGCTCACGCCGATCGTGCGCGCGCGCCTGGCCGCCATCGACGGCCGGCACCTCACGCGCGAGGAGGTCGAGCGCCGGCGCCCGGGCGGCGAGCAGGGACGCTGGTACTTCACGCGCGACTACGCGCTGACGTACGCCGAGGCGCTGCCGGCGGGCAGCCGCGTGACTGCCGGGCGCTGGTGGACGCCGCCCGAGGCCGCGGGGCGCGCCGAGGTCTCGGTGGAGGAGACGGCCGCGCGCGAGCTCGGCGTGCGGCCGGGCTCGCGGCTGACGTTCGACGTGCAGGGCGTGGCCGTCGAGGCCGAGGTCGGCAGCGTGCGGCGCGTGGATTGGCAGACGCTGACCACCAACTTCTTCTTCGTGCTCTCGCCCGCGGCGCTGGCCGGCGCGCCCGTCACCTGGGTGGCGACGACGCGCGTGGCGGCCGCGGCCGAGCCGGCGCTGCAGAACGCGGTGGCCGCCGCCTTCCCCAACGTCACCGCCATCCCGGTGCGCGACGTCCTCGATCGCGTCGCCGCCGTGCTGGGCGACATCGCGGTGGCGGTGCGGCTCGTGGCCGGGTTCACGCTCGGCGCCGGCGTGGTCGTCATGGCCGGCGCGCTGGCGGCCACGCGCTCGCAGCGGCTCTACGAGTCCGTCGTGCTGCGCGCGCTCGGCGCCACCCGCGGCGTCGTGGCCGGCGCCTTCGCGGTGGAGTACGGGCTGCTCGGCGCCGCCGCCGGCGTGGGCGGCGGCCTGCTGGCCACCGTGCTGGCCTGGGCGGTGGTGCGCTGGGTGCTCGACGCGCCGTGGTCGTTCGACGCCGGGCCGGTGCTGGCCGGCGTCGCCGCCTCGGTCGCGCTCGCGCTCGTCGTGGGCTTCCTGGTAACGTTTCGCCTGCTGGGCCAGAAGCCGCTCGGGGTCCTGCGAAGGGAGTAGGCGCCATGTTCACGCCGCTCGGCCTCGACCACGTCGTCTTCCGCGTGCGCGACCAGCAGGCGGCCCAGCGCTTCTTCGTGGACGTCCTGGGTGCCACGCTGGAGCACGTCAACGAGCGGATCTCGCTCGTGCACCTGCGCTTCGGCGACTGCCTGATCGACCTGCTGCCGGCGACGGCTGCGGCGCCGGCCACCAGCCCTGGCGGGGTCGATCACGTCTGCCTGTCCATCCGGTGCGCCAATCTCGCCAAGGTCGCCGACGAGCTGCGCCGGCGCGGGGTCGCGCTCGAAGGCGAGGTCGTCGAGCGGCGCGGCGCGCACGGCACCGGCCCCTCGCTCTACCTCCGCGACCCCGACGGCCACCTCATCGAGCTCAAGCCGCGTGACCTGGTTGGGGGCCCCGATATGGCCCCCAAACCCCCCGGCGCTCGGGACGTCCCGGCGAAGCCGTGACGCCCCTCGATCACGGTCGATTCACGAGGTAGATCCCGCCGGCGACGAGGGCCATGGCGACCGCCAGCGCCGGACCGATGGGCTCGCCGAGCACCAGGCCGCCGGCCAGCATGCCGAACAGCGGCGTGAGGAACGAGAACGCCGAGAGCTGCGAGGCCGGATAGCGGGCCAGCAGCCAGAACCACGTCAGGTAGCTGGCGAAGGCCACGATGACGATCTGGTAGCCGAGCGCGAACAGCGCCAGCACGCTGGGACGGATCATGCCGGGCTCGCCGAGCGCCCACGAGAGCGGCAGCAGCAGCAATGCCGAGCCGGCCAGCTGGTAGAAGAGCGTCTTGTTCGGCGTGAGGTGCACGTGACGGCTGGCCTTGATCACCACGGTCGTCGCGCCCCAGCAGATCGCACCGCCCAGCTCGAGCGCGTCGCCCAGCAACTCGCGGCGCGTCGGTAGCCGCAGCGCGTCGGCGAACGCCAGCGCGATGCCGGCGAAGGCGCAGCCCAGGCCGAGGATCTTGAGGCCGCGCAGCCGCTCGCCCGGGACGAAGAGGTGGGCGCCGATCGCCACCACGAACGGCGCAGTGTAGACGAAGAGCACGCCGCGCGCCGCGGTCGTGAGCACGAGCCCCAGGTAGATCAGCACGAACTCGGCGGCGAACAGCACCGCGATCAGCGCGCCGTGCGCCAGCGTGCCGTCGCGGCGGAACAGCGGCACGCCGCGCGCGCGCGACCATCCCCACAGCAGCAGCGCCGAGCCGGCCGAGCGCAGGCCGGCCTGGAACAGCGGCGAGAAGCCGGCGTTGCCGAGCTTGATCGCGACCTGCGTGAATCCCCACAGCGCGCAGAGGACGAGCAGGACCGCCATCGCGGTCACGTCGAGGCGGGAGCGCACCCCTGCTTAGACCACGGCGCCCGCGAGCGCGTCAAGCCGCCGGCGCTCGCTGGCACTGGCCTTGCTGAAACCGAACGGCGTGAAGTGGCTCCTGCTCTCGCTCGCGCTGTCGCTGAGCGCCGGGCCTACGCTCGCCCAGGTCCTGCCGCCCCCCGAGAAGGGAAAGGGGCAGGCGGTCGAGCACGGGGCCCAGCCGAACGCCGGCGAGGTGCGGCCGGGCAACGCCGCGGGCGACGCGCCCTCCGCGGCGGCCGGCGACCTCGTCGCGCGCCAGCCGCGCCGCGTCCTCGGCCTTCCGGTCACCACGGCGGTGGTCCTGGCCGGCGTGGTCGTGGCGCTGCTGCTCGTGGCGGGCGTCGTGATCCCGGGCGCCCGCCGCCGGGACCGTGCGCGCGGCGGCGGCACCTACGGCCGGCCCTAGGCCCCCCACTCGCCGCGTTCGCCTCCTTCCTGCCAGGGGGGAGCCATCCGTCTGGCCCGCTTGACCCGTAACCCGTATGATGCCGCCCCATGGGGACCCCCTTTTCTACTGGTCTGAACTGCCCGGCTTTAGTATTTTTGGCCCACTGCAATGGCCACGTTTGACCTAGACGCCTGGGTGTCGCGCTCGGGCGCCCTCGACCTGGACGCCATCCCGTGGGAGGACGTGGCGAAGTACCCGGTGCCACCGGAGGCGGTCCGGACGCTCACGTACATGCAGGACATCGAGAGCCACACGATCATCTACCTGCGCTCGCTGCTGCAGACGCGCGCGGTGGACGATTCCGAGGTCTCGACGTTCCTCGCCTGCTGGCTGCACGAGGAGACGTTCCACGGCATCGCGCTGGCGCGCTTCCTGGAGCGCGCCGGGTACCCGGTGCCGCCGCGCGCGCAGCCCCGCGGCAAGGAGCGGGTGGCCAAGCGGCTGGAGTCGTGGGCGACGTCGGTCGTGTCCAAGGCGTGGCCGGACTTCTGCGCCGTGCACATGACGTGGGGCGCGATCAACGAGCTGACGACGCTCACCGGCTACCTGCGGCTGAAGACCGTCGCGTGCCATCCGGTGCTCGAGGAGCTGCTCGAGACGATCATGCGCGACGAGTCGCGCCACTTCTTCTTCTACTACCGCCAGGCGGAGATCCGGTTGCAGCGCCCGGGCGCCGCGCGCGTCGCGCGCATGCTCGTGGACAGGTTCTGGGCGCCGGTCGGCAGCGGTGTCGGCAGCGACGAGGACCTCAAGTTCATGGCGCGCTATCTGTTCGCCGGCCCCGAGGGCCGCGCCCAGGCGCGCAAGGTGGACGACACGCTCAGAAAGCTTCCCGGCTTCGACGACGTCCAGCTGCTCGAGGCATGGATAGATCGTCATGTCGACCGGCCCGGGCTCAACGGAGGAGTGCATGGCCACCGTTTCAACTGAGCACTACCGCGCCTACACGCCGAAGCCCTTCACGCGCGCCGAGCGCGACTCGGTCACGATCCTGTTCGGCGGCCTGCACTGGCGGATCGAGCGGATCATCCAGGGTGTGCTGCAGGGCAGCGGCTACCAGGCCCAGATCCTCCCGGTGGCGACGAAGGACGACCTGCTGACCGGCCGCGAGGTCGCCGACATCGGCCAGTGCTGCCCGACCAGCTTCACGACCGGCAACCTCGTCAACTTCCTCAAGAAGGAAGCCAGGCAGTCGTCGGCCGAGGAGGTCAGCAAGAAGTTCGTCTACCTCACGGCCGGCTCCTGCGGCGCCTGCCGCTTCGGCCAGTACCACCAGTCCTACGAGCTGGCGCTGCGCAACAGCGGGCTCGAGATGTTCCGCATGTTCCTCATGGCCCAGGACAACCTGGACCAGAAGATGGGCGACGGCCTCGACCTCAGCCTGCCGATGACGCTCGGCTGCCTGTGGGGCATCTTCTGCACCGACCTCGTGCAGGACCTCGAGTACCAGACGCGGCCCTACGAGGTCCTGCCGGGCCAGACCGAGGCGGTCGTCAAGGAGAGCGTCGAGTACCTCTACGAGGTGTTCCGCAACCGTCCCGAGAAATCGCCCAAGCAATCGGTGCTGTGGCACCTCACGACGCCCTACTTCACGCGGGCCATGCGCGAGGTGTACCGGAAGTTCTCGGAAATCGAAGTGGATCGGTTGCGGGTGAAACCGAAAGTCAAGATCACCGGTGAATTCTATCTGCAGACCGTCGAGGGCGATCCGAACTACAACATCCACCGGTGGCTGGAAACGGAGGGCGCCGAGGTGTACCCGGCCGCCATCACGATCTGGATGGAGTACCTGCTGCGCCTGGGGTTGCAGCGCTTCGAGGACTACAGCGGCATCGAGAAGGGCGCGCGCCTCAAGCTCGGCCTCGGCCGGCTGGCCCAGGGCATCTACCGGCTCACGGTCAACCGGCTGCGCCGCGCGATGGGCAACGTGCCGCATGAGAGCCCGAGCCAGTTCGAGCTGCGGCGGCTGGCCGCGCCGTACTTCCACAGCCGGCTGGACGGCGGCGAGGGCGACATGCTGGTCGGCAAGGCGCTGTGGGCGTTCCAGCACCGGAAGGCCCACATGATCTGCGAGCTGTCGCCGTACTCCTGCATGCCGAACACGATGTCCATCGGCGCCATGTCCGGCGTGCTGGGCAAGTACCCCGAGATCCTCTACGCGCCGCTGGAGATCAAAGGCGACGCCGAGGTCCACGCGCTCTCGCGCTGCCAGATGATCCTCACCGAGGCCAAGAAGCGCGCCCAGAAGGAGTTCGACGACATGCTGACGCGCGCGGGGTTGACGGTGGACGAGGTCCGCGCCTACCTGCACGCGCACCCGGAGATGAAGAAGGCGACGTACCGGATCCCGCACGACGGCACCGCCGCTGGCACCGCCGCCAAGCTGGTCGTGCACGTGGCCCGGAAGCTGGGCCGCCGCGTGGCGGCCACGTCGTGAAGGTCGTCGGCGTCGACGTCGGCTCCACCACCGTCAAGGCGGTGGTGATGGAGGACGGCGCGCTGCTGTGGCAGGACTACCAGCGCCACAACACCCGCCAGGCCGAGAAGGTCGTGGAGTTTCTCGGCCGCATGGAGGGCGAGGCCGGCCTCACGCCGGGCACGGACCGCATCTTCTTCACCGGCTCCGGCGCCGGCTTCCTGTCGCCGCTGGTCGGCGCCAAGCAGATCCAGGAGGTCGTGGCCGTCGCCGCCTGCGTCGAGCGCCAGCATCCCGACGTGCGCTTCGTGTCCGAGATCGGCGGCGAGGACATGAAGACGATCTTCTTCACGGCCACCGGCACCGGGAAATCGAAGCAGGTGTACATGCAGTCGGCCTGCAGCGGCGGCACCGGCACCTTCATCGAGAAGACCGCCCGCAAGCTGCAGGTGGCGGGCGAGCGGCTGGCCGACATGCCGTACGCCGGCATGAGCCTGCACAAGGTCTCCTCCAAGTGCGGCATCTTCGCCGAGACCGACGCCAACACGCTGGTGAAGACCGGCGTGCCGGTCGAGGAGATCATCGCCAGCCTCTTCGAGGCCGTCGTCTACCAGAACCTGGCGACGCTGACGAAGGGCAACACGCCGATGCCCGAGGTCCTGCTGCTCGGGGGCCCCAACCTGTTCTTCAAGGGGCTGCAGGAGGCCTGGCGCCACCACCTCGCCAAGCTGTGGGCGCAGCGCAAGGTCGAGCTGCCGGACGGCCGCGACGCCGCCGACTGCATCATCGTGCCCAAGGAGGCGCTGTACTACGCGTGCCTGGGCTGCATCGAGATCGGCCAGGGCGAGAAGCCGGACGTGGGCGTGTACGCCGGCCGCGAGAAGGTCGAGTGGTGGGTGCGGGAAGGCCAGCACGAGCAGAAGGCCAAGGAGGGCGCGCGCGGCCTCATCAGCGGCCAGGGGGATCTCGCCACGTTCGTGAGCGAGTACGTCAAGCCGGCGCCGGCCTGCGGCGGCGTGCGCGCGCAGCACGTCGGCACGGTCCTGCTCGGCTGCGACTTCGGCAGCACCACGGCCAAGGCGGTCGTGCTGTCCGAGGAGCGCGAGCTGCTCTTCTCCTGCTACGCCCTGTCCAAGGGCAACCCGATCGAGGACGCCCAGGCGCTGTTCCGACAGGTCGAGGCGGCGGGCTTCACCGACGTGGGCGGGCTGGCGCTGACCGGCTACGGCAAGGACCTGCTCAAGGACGTGCTGGGTGCCGACGTCGGCGTCGTGGAGACGGTGGCCCACGCGACGGCCGCGCTGCACTTCTATCCCGACGCCGACGTGATCTGCGACGTGGGCGGCACCGACGTCAAGATCATGATCCTGCGCCAGGGCACGGTGGCCGACTTCCGGCTCAACTCGCAGTGCTCGTCGGGCAACGGCGCGTTCCTGCAGGGCGTGGCCGAGCGCTACAACATCCCGCTCGAGAAGTACGCCGACCGCGCGTTCGAGGCCAAGGCGATGCCTAGCCTCACGATGGGCTGCGGCGTCTTTCTGCAGAGCGACATCGTCAACCAGCAGCGCAAGGGCTGGTCGGCCGAGGAGATCATGGCCGCGCTGGCCGCGGTGCTGCCGGTCAACGTCTGGATCTATGCCGGCCAGCTGCAGAATCTGAGATCGGCCGGCCGCAAGTTCGTCCTGCAGGGCGGCACCCATCGCAACATGGCCGTCGTGAAGGCGCAGGTGGACTTCATCCGCAGCAAGGTGCCGGACGCCGAGGTCGTGCTGCATCCCTACTCCGGCGAGGCCGGCGCGATCGGCGCCGCGCTGTGCGCCGCCGACTGGCGCCAGAGCCACGACGCCTCCGGCTTCCGCGGCTTCTCGACGATCGCCGCGCTAACCTACACCAGCACTACCAGCGCGGAGACGGTCTGCAAGTGGTGCCCGATCAACTGCACGCGCACCTTCATCGACGTCCAGCTCCCCGGCGCCAAGGGGCGGCCGTGGAGCAAGCTGCCGCTGGCGGCCGGTCACGAGCGCGTCATCAGCGGCAACTCCTGCCCCAAGGGGCTGGTCGAGGACGTCAGCGAGATGCGGGTGGTGAAGGCGAAGCTCGAGGAGACCAAGCGTGAGTACCCTAACGTTGCCGAGATGGTTCGCAAGGACGCGTTCCGCCGGGTCAGCGCCGCCGCCGTCGCGGACTAAGCTCCGGATCGGCATCCCCCGCGTCTTGAACCTCTGGAACACCCACCAGTTCTGGGTGGGCCTGCTCCAGACGCTCGGCGTCGACCCGCGCAACATCGTCTTCTCCTCCGACACCTCGGAGGAGCAGGGCCGCCAGTTCGGCAAGGGCCGCGGCACGGTGGACTGCTGCTACCCGGTCAAGTGCATGTCGGGCCATTACGGCGAGCTGGTGTTCGGCCAGAAGCAGAAGCTCGACGTCATCCTGTCGCCGATGATCTACACGCTGCCGTCGTTCCTGTCCGGCCACGTGGCCAAGACGCTCACGTGCCCGCGCGTGATGGCCGCGCCCGAGAACATCAAGGCCGGCTTCCTGAAGGAGGCCGATATCTTCGCCGACAACGGCATCGCCTATCTCAGTCCGTTCGTCTCGCTCGACGAGCCGCTGCTGGTGCCCAAGCAGCTGTTCGAGGGGATGAAGGACGCGATCCCCGGTCTCACCCGCCAGGAGATGGCGAAGGCGGTCGACGAGGGCTACCGGGCGCTGCACGCGTTCAACGACCGCCTGCGCGCGAAGGGCCGCGAGATCCTCGAGTGGTGCGCGCGAGAGGAGCGGCCGTGCCTGCTGGTGGTCGCGCGGCCCTATCACATGGACCCGGGCATCGGCCACGAGATCGAGGTGGATCTGCAGGCCCACGGCTACCCGATCCTCTGGATGCAGTACTTCCCGATCGACGCCGACCTCATGGACTGGGCGTTCGGGGAGGACGTCAAGGCCGGCCACATCAAGTCGCCGTTCGACATCAACGACGTCTGGCAGTCGTCCTACAGCAGCAACACCAACGAGATCCTCTGGGGCGCCAAGGTGGCGGCGCGGATCCCCTGGATCGCCTGCGTCGTCCGCATGTCCAGCTACGAGTGCGGCATGGACCAGCCGACCTACACGCCGGTGCAGCAGATCGTCGAGCGCTCCGGCACGCTGTTCTTCTCGTTCCAGGACCTCGACTCCACCAAGCCGGCCGGCTCGGTGAAGATCCGCGTGGAGACGATCACGCATTACCTCGAGCGCTACGCGACCGCGATCATCGCGCGCAAGAAGGCGGCGATGCCGCCCGGCTGTCCGCTGCTGCCCCGGTAAGACTTTTCACACATCGGGCACGGCGCTCGCCTCCGGCGGAGCCGGGCGCCGCCAATATACGTAGATCTACGTACCTCGGACGATGGCCCGGAGCTTGTATCTCAGGGCCAGCCGCTCGACGTCGGGGGGGGAGTGTCTGGTGACCGAGGAGCAGGAGCAGCGCAGGCAGGTCGTGCGGGCCCGCGAGCCGGGCGTCCCGCCCGCCGCGCCGTGGCCCGACCTCAACGGCGTCCACGCCTTCCTCATCGAGGACAACTGCGACACGCGCACGATGGTCAGCGAGGTGCTGGCCCACTGCGGCGCCATGGTCACCGTGTACCAGTCGGCCGACCAGGCCATGGCCGACCTGGCGGAGTTCGTGCCCACGGTGTTCATCTGCGATCTCTCGATGCCGGGGCTGGACGGCCTGACGTTCATGCGCCGCATGCGCGTGCTGCCCCCCGAGCGCGGTTCCCGCATTCCCGCCATCGCGATCACCGCCTACTACGAGGAGTTCGCCGCCGCGGCGGCGCTGGAGGCCGGCTTCAACGCCTACATGACCAAGCCGATCAAGCTCGAGGAGCTGTGCCGGCTGGTCGGCGAGCTGGCGAAGGGACCCTCGCCAGCCGCCTGACCGTCGCTTACTTTGCGTGCTTCGCCGCGCGGCAGCTGTGGCTCATCGAGTGCCACTTCCCGCCGTGCGTCTCGCAGTCCGCCTTGTTGGTGAACTGCTTGAGGTCGTCCGAGCTCGGGTTGGCGTCAGTGGAGACGCCCGACGAGGTGGCCGCGCCCGACGAGGTGGCCGGGCTCTGCGAGGGGCTCGCCGACGGCGAGGCAGCGCGATCAGGCGCGGAGGCCGCCCCGCCCGTGCTGTTACCGGTCGTCCCGTCCGAGGGGCTGCTCGAGCCGCTCGCCGGGGCGCCCGAGCCGACGCCGCTCGAGGTGCCGCCCGCCCCGCTCGTGCCCGCCGCGCCGCTGCTGCCCGTGCCGCCCGTACCACCGGCCGCGCCAGCAGCGCCGCTGGCGCCACCCGCACTGCCGCTGCCCGAACCGCCGCCGGTCTGGGCGGCCGCCAGCGCCGGAGCCAGACCGATCGCCGCGATCATGAGCGCGAAGATGACCTTCTTCATGGGACCTCCTTGAGGTTCGACCTGCTCCCGTGGGCCGGGAGCAAGAACGGGGCCCCCGAAGCGGCGGGCGAACGACTGAAATTCTTGCGACGCCCGGCTAGGCGATGTCGAACGACAGGCGCGCGTGGGCGTCGCGCAGCGCGGCCTCGACGGCGTCGGGCGTGTCCGCGCGCGCGAAGATGAAGCCGAGGTACTGCCAGCCCTCCGGCAGCGGCACGAGCTCCTGGCCGACATGGGCCGTGATCGTCACTTCCTCGACGCCGGCCACGCCGGCGGCGGCCTCCTGGCCGTGGACCTTCTGCAGGCGGCCCGCGCGAGGGATCGGGATCATCATGACGCCGGCCGGCCGCCGCTCGCGCGCCAGCGAGTCGATGGGCCAGCCCAGCGCGTGGCGCAGGATGAGCTCCTCCAGCGTCATGCCGGTGCCGAAGCGCAGCGTGCGCGAGCAGAGGCCGCCGATCGAGCGCGCCGCGACCTCCAGGATCCACGGCCCATCGTCGTTCACGCGCAGCTCGGCGTGCACCGGCCCCTCGCTGAGCCCGAGCGCGAGGCACGCCTGGGCGGTGACGCGGCCGATAGCCGTCTGCACCGCCGCGGGCAGCCGCGAGGGAGTCACGTAGATCGTCTCCTCGAAGTACGGTCCCTCCAGCGGGTCGGGCTTGTCGAAGAGCGCGAGCGTGTTGAGCTCGCTGTTCATGAGCAGCCCCTCGAGCGCGACCTCGACACCCGGCACGTACTGCTCGGCCAGCAGGAACTGCGCGGCGTCGCCGCTGACCTCGACGTCGTCGCGCGCCAGCAGGGCGGCGATGCGCCGGAAGGCGGCGATGAACTGGTCCACGGTGTTGACGCGGATCACGCCCCGGCTGGCCGCGAGCGCCAGCGGCTTGAGCACGCAGGGAAACTCCACGCCGCGCGCGGCCAGGAACGGATCGTCCTTGAGCGCCAGGCGCCGGTAGCGCGGCACCGGCACGCCGGCGGCGGCCAGGCACTGGCGCATCTGGTACTTGTCGCGGGCGGCGGCGACGGCGGCGGTGGCGCTGCTGCGCAGCCCCAGCCGCTCGGCGATCGCGGCGGCGGCCACGGCGGTGAGGTCGTCCACGCCGACGACGGCGTTGATCGGACGGCGCTCGGCGAGCGCGGCGACCCTGGCGGCGGCGGCGTCGGGGTCGGCGAAGTCCAGCGTCAGCAGGTGATCGGGCGCGCGCGCCTCGAACGTGCTCGGCTCCTCGGAGGCGCAGACGATGTCGACGCCGAGCGTGCGGGCGGCGTCGAGGAAATCCTGGGTGCGGTACGTCGTCGTCGGCAGGAGCAGGAGCAGCCGGTCCATGACGGCCCTGCCGGACGGAGCGCCGCGCGCTACGCCTTGCCGGCCTGGTAGTAGGGGTTGCTGCCGGCCGAGTGGTCGGTGGTGTCGAGCACCTCGGCGACCTCGGGGATCTCTTCCTTGATGAGCCGTTCGATGCCGGCCTTCAGCGTGATGTCGGCGGCGCCGCAGCCCTGGCACCCGCCGCCCATCTGGAGGTAGACGCGGTTGTCCTGCACGTCGATGAGCTCGACGAAGCCGCCGTGACCGGCGACAGCCGGGTTGATCATGGTGTCGATCAGCTCCTGCACGCGGCTCTTGAGATCGTCACTCATGGCGTCACCCCTCAGATCGGTAGTGTACCCGCAGAACCGGCACCGGCCAAGGACAGGGCCACCTGGCCCCTGGTGGGCTCCGCTCAGCAGAACCAGGGCTCGGTCAGGCGCGGCGGCCGCCGCCGGTCGGCGGCCAGCGCCAGCGCAGCCGGAGCGGGCGCGCCGGCGGC
>DASSLH010000558.1:0-8287 GCA_035689625.1 Candidatus Methylomirabilota bacterium
ACGACATCCTGGCCTCCGGCCGCCACCTGCTCTCGCTGATCAACGACATCCTCGACCTGGCCAAGATCGAGGCCGGCCGCATGGAGCTGGACCTGGAAGACTTCGATCTGGCCCAGGCCGTGGACAACGCGCTGGTGCTCATCCGCGAGCGGGCCCTCCGCAAGGGCCTCGCGCTCGACACGAAGCTGGACGACGGCCTCGGCCAGGTGCGCGGCGACCAGCGCAAGATCAAGCAGGTGCTGCTGAACCTGCTCTCCAACGCCGTGAAGTTCACCCCGGAGGGCGGGCGCGTCGAGGTCCGCGGCCAGCGCGTGGACGGCCACGTCGAGATCGCCGTGAGCGACACCGGCATCGGCATCGCTGCCGAGGACCAGGAGGCGGTGTTCGAGGAGTTCCGGCAGGTGGGGACCGACTACACCAAGAAGCACGAGGGCACCGGACTCGGGCTCACGCTCTCGCGCAAGTTCGTCGAGCTGCACGGCGGCCGCATCTGGCTCAAGAGCCAGCCCGGCCACGGCTCGACCTTCACCTTCACGCTGCCGGTGCCGGCATGGCCAACGAGCGCATCCTGATCGTCGAGGACAACGACAAGAACCGCAAGCTGGCGCGCGACGTGCTCGTGCACCAGGGCTACGAGGTGCTCGAGGCCGAGTCCGGCGAGGACGGCCTGCGGCTGGCCGGCGAGCGGCGGCCGGCGCTGATCCTCATGGACATCCACCTGCCGGGCATCGACGGCATCGAGACGCTGCGGCGGCTGCGGGCGGACGAGGCGACGCGCGCGATCCCGGTCATCGCGGTCACCGCCTCGGCGATGACCCACGACCGCCAGAAGATCATGGCGGCCGGCTTCGACGGCTACCAGTCCAAGCCGATCAGCGTGCGGCCGTTCCTGGCCGCCGTGCGGGAGGCGCTCGGACAGGGGACGGGCGGCGCGTGAACGATCCGGCCCGCATCCTGGTGGTGGACGACACGCCGAGCAACGTGCGGCTGCTGGGCGACGTGCTGGCCGCCCGCGGCTACGCGGTGCTCACGGCCGATTCCGGCCCCGCCGCGCTGGCGACGATCGAGCGCGACGCGCCGGACCTCGTGCTGCTCGACGTGATGATGCCGGGCATGAGCGGCTACGACGTGTGCCGGAAGATCCGCGCGAGCCCGGCGACCGCGATGCTGCCGGTGGTGATGGTGACCGCCCTCGATCCCGGCGAGGAGCGCGTCAAGGGCCTCGACGCCGGCGCCGACGACTTCCTGAGCAAGCCCATCCACCAGGCCGAGCTGCTGGCCCGCGTGCGCTCGCTGCTGCGCGTGAAGCAGCTGTGGGACCAGCTGGCCGAGCTCAACCGCACGCTCGAGCAGCGCGTGGCGGAGCAGGTGAGCCAGCTCGAGCGGCTGGCGCGCCTCAAGCGCTTCTTCTCGCCGCAGCTGGCCGAGGCGATCGTGCACGGCGGCGCCGAGGACCCGCTGGCCAGCCACCGCCGGGAGATCACGGTCGTGTTCCTCGACCTGCGCGGCTTCACCGCCTTCGCGGAAACCGCCGAGCCCGAGGAGATCATGGGCGTGCTGCGCGAGTACCACGCGGCGATGGGCGAGCTCATCCTCGCCCACGAGGGCACGCTCGAGCGGTTCACCGGCGACGGCATGATGATCTTCTTCAACGATCCCACGCCGGTGCCCGACCCGGCTGCCCGGGCCGTGCGCATGGCGGTGGCGATGCGCGAGCGGGTCGAGGGCCTGATGCGTGGCTGGCGCAAGCGGGGCTACGAGCTGGACTTCGGCGTCGGCATCGCCCAGGGCTACGCGACGCTGGGCGCCATCGGCTTCGAGGGGCGCTGGGACTACGGCGCCATCGGCACCGTGACCAACCTCGCCGCCCGGCTGTGCGGCGAGGCGCAGGGCGGCCAGATCCTCATCTCGCACCGGCTGTTCGGCACGCTCGACGGCGTCGTCGAGGCCCGGCCGCTCGGCGAGCTGTCCCTCAAGGGCTTCTCGCGGCCGGTGACCGCCTACGACGTCACCGGCGTGAAGCCGGCGTGAGGGCTCAGAGCAGCGGGTAGCGGAACGGCGGCCAGCCGTCGCCCTTGAGCGGCGCCGGTGTGTAGCTCGCCCCTCCCGATGCCCTCGTCTTCGCGGCCTTCGTCGTCCTGGCCGCGGCCTTCGCGCGCGGCTTGCTCCTGGCAGCGGCCTTGGTCTTCTTTGCTGCGGGCTTTTTCATGGCGGCGCATCGTACCGCCGCCGCCGGAGAGCGTCAACCCGCCCGCGGCCGCGTTCCTTGACACTGCTCGGGGCACTTCCCTAGAGTGGTCGCAGGCCGCGACTCGTCCGCCGGGAGGGCGCCATGGGCTTCCTCGATTTCGTCAAGAAGCAGTTCATCGACGTCATCCAGTGGACCGAGGATGGCGACGAGGTCCTGGCCTGGCGCTTCCCCATGCGCGACATGGAGATCCAGCAGGGCGCCCAGCTCACCGTGCGCGAGACGCAGGCCGCGCTGTTCGTGCACCAGGGCAAGCCGGCCGACCTGTTCGGCCCCGGCCAGCACACGATCAAGACGCAGAACATCCCGGTCCTCACGGACCTCGCCAACTGGGACAAGATGTTCGAGTCGCCGTTCAAGAGCGACGTCTACTTCTTCTCGCTGCGCCTGCGGCTGAACCAGAAGTGGGGGACGTCCAACCCGATCACGATCCGCGACCGCGAGTTCGGCGCCGTGCGGCTGCGCGCCTTCGGCATCTACACGTTTCGCATCGCGGCGCCCAAGGTCTTCTACCAGAAGGTCTCCGGCAGCCGTGACACCTACACCGTGTCCGACATCGAGGGCCAGCTGCGCAACACGGTGGTGGCGGTGCTGACCGACCACTTCGCCGAGAGCAACCTGCCGTTCCTCGACATGGCGGCCAACCAGATCGAGCTGGCCGCGGCGGTCGCCGACCGGCTGCGGCCCCAGTTCGTGGACCTCGGGCTGTCTCTGGAGGGCTTCCAGGTCCAGAACATCTCGCTGCCCGACGAGCTGCAGAAGCGGCTGGACGAGCGCATCGGCATGGGGCTGGTCGGCGACCTCGGCCGCTACACGCAGTTCCAGACCGCGCAGTCCATCCCGGTCGCGGCCGCCAACGAGGGCGGCGTGGCCGGCGCCGGCGCCGGCCTCGGCGCCGGGGTCGCGATGGGCCAGGCCATGGGCCAAGCTGTGGCCCAGGCCGGCCAGGCCGGCGCGGCGGTGGCGACGCCCGCTGCCACACCCGCGGCCGCCACCTGCGCGCGCTGCGCCAAGCCCATCCCGCCCGGCGCGCGCTTCTGTCCGGAGTGCGGCGCCGCCCAGGCCGCGACCTGTCCGCGCTGCCACGCGCGCCTGGACAAGCCCAGCAAGTTCTGCCCCGACTGCGGAGCGGCGCTCGGCTGAGCCACACCGTTCCCGGCGGGCCCCCATGGTGATCAAGGAGGTGAGTTGTCCCTCCTGCGGCGGGCCCGTCAAGTTCACCGCCGCGCAGTCCATCCTGGCCGTTTGTAGCTACTGTCGCGCGACGCTCATCCGTCGCGACGTCGACGTCGAGCAGATCGGCACCATGGCGGCGCTCATCGAGGACGCCAGCCCGCTGCAGCTCGGCGCCGAGGGCGTCTGGCGCCACACGCACTTCGCCGTCGTCGGCCGGCTGCAGGTGCGGTGGGAGCAGGGCGGCTGGAACGAGTGGTACTGCGTGTTCGACGACGGGCGCGCCGGCTGGCTGGGGGAGGCCTCCGGCGAGTACTCGATCTCGTTCGAGGGTACCGTGCCGGAGCCGCTGCCGCGCTGGGAGGCGCTGCGGCCCGGGCTGCGCGTCACGCTGGGCGGCGTCGGCTACGAGGTGACCGACGTGCGGCGTGCCACGGTGGTTGGCGGCGAGGGCGAGCTGCCGTTCCGCGTGGGCTCCGGCTGGCCGACGGCGGCCGCCGACCTGCGCAACGACACCGCGCGCTTCGCGACGCTCGACTACAGCGACGATGCGCCGAAGGTCTACCTGGGGGAGATGGTGGAGTTCCCCGCGCTGGCCCTGCGCGGCCTGCGCGAGCTCGAGGGCTGGCGCTGACGCCGCCGCCGGCGGCGGGCTCGCTCACCTGTCGCAACTGCGGCGCGCCGCTGCAGATCCGCGCCCCCGGCCGCTCGGTCAGCGTCGTGTGCGGCAACTGCGGCGCCGTGCTCGACGCCCAGGATCCCGACGCGCGGCTGATCGCGCGCGTCGAGCAAACGAAGGTCACGCCGCTCATCCCGCTCGGCGCTCGCGGCCGCTTCGAGTCGGCGCCGTTCGAAGTGATCGGCTACCTCGTGCGGCGCACCGTCGGCGAGGAGGTCTACACCTGGTTCGAGCTGCTCCTCTACAACCCCACGCTCGGCTTCCGCTGGCTGGTGAACTACCACGGCCACTGGACGCTGCTGAAGGCCGCGCCCGGCGTGCCGTCGGTCAGCGGCCGCAGCGCCGAGTACCTCGGCCAGAAGTACTCGCACTTCTCGACGGCCACCGCCGAGGTCGCGGCCGTGGCTGGTGAGTTCCCCTGGCAGGTGAAGGTCGGCGAGCGCACGCTCGTCGAGGACTGGGTGGCGCCGCCCCGGACGCTGTCGCGCGAGCGCAACGAGCAGGAGACGACGTGGTCGGTCGGCGAGTACGTGGACGGCGCCGCCGTCTGGAAGGCGTTCGGCCTGCCGGGAGCGCCACCCGAGCGCATCGGCGTCGGCGCCTGCCAGCCCTCACCCTACGCCGGCCGCGGCGGCCGCGTGGCCCGCCTGCTGCTCGGCTTCGCCGTCGCCGCCATCGCGCTCCACCTGCTGTTCGTGATGTTCAGCCAGCAGAAGCTGGCGCTCGACCTCACCGGCGAGTACCAGCCCAAGACGCCCGACGCCGCCACCGTCGTGAGCGAGCCGTTCACGCTCGGCGGCCGCACGTCGAACGTGCGGCTGGACGTCTCGACCACCGTGGCCAACAGCTGGGTCTACGTCAACTTCGCGCTCATCAACGACGTCACCGGCGTGGCCCGCAGCTTCGGCCGCGAGGTCAGCTACTACTCCGGGCGCGACAGCGACGGAAGCTGGACGGAAGGCTCCAACTGGGATCGCGTCTACCTGCCGTCGGTCCCGGCCGGCACCTACCTCCTCGTCGTCGAGCCGGAGGGGCCGTACGCGGTCGCCTGGCGCGTGCGTCTCACGCGCGACGTGCCGCGCCCGCTCTGGCTGTGGCTGGCGCTGGGGCTGCTGACGATGCCGGCGGTGGCGATGTGGATCGCGCACCTGCGCTTCGAGGGGCGCCGCTGGAGTGAGAGCGATCACTCGGGCAGCTCGGGCGGCGGCTCGAGCTCGGACGACTGATGCTGAGGTTCTATGCCGGCTTCGGTGCTCTGGTGCTCGCCGCGCTGACCTGGGCGCACTTCACCGGCTGGAGTCCCGGTGGCGTCACCGAGGAGAAGATCATCCCCAAATCGGTCCGCGACAACCCGGGGTCGTACCGCTCGACCTACGGGGGCCGGGCCTTCACGGGAGCGAAATGATGACGATACCGGAGATCCACTGGGCCCCCATGGTCGCCGCACTCGTCTATGCCACGATCGGCCTCGCCATCTTCGGCGTCGCGTTCGTGGTCGTGGACCGGCTCACGCCCTACCACCTCTGGCACGAGATCGTGGACCAGAAGAACACGGCGCTGGCCATCGTCGTCGGCGCGGTCGCCATCGGCATCTCGATCATCGTGTCGGCCGCGATCCGCTGAGCGGGGGGCCCGGTGTCGTCGGCCATCTACGTCACCGTCGTCGTCGTCGCCACCGCCGGGCTCGTCTACGAGCTGGTGGCCGCGGCCGCCGCCTCCTACCTGCTGGGCGACTCCCTCACGCAGTTCTCGACCGTCATCGGCGCCTATCTCTTCGCCATGGGCGTGGGCTCGTTCCTCTCGCGCTACGTGCGCCGCGGCGTCGCCGCGCGGTTCGTGGAAGTCGAGATCGCCGTGGGGCTGGCGGGCGGCTGGGCGGCCGCGCTGCTGTTCGTGGCCTTCGCCCAGACACCGCACTTCCGCGTGGTGCTCTACGGCGTCGTCACCGTGGTCGGCGTGCTGGTCGGGCTGGAGATCCCGCTGCTGCTGCGGCTGCTGCGCGCCCGGCTGGCCTTCGGCGACCTGGTGGCCCAGGTGCTCTCGCTCGATTACGCCGGCGCGCTGGTCGGCTCGCTGCTATTCCCGCTGCTGCTCGTGCCGCGCCTGGGGCTCGTGCGCACCTCGTTGCTGATCGGCTGCGCCAACGTCGCGGTCGGCCTGTGGTCCACCTGGATCTTCCGCCACGAGCTGGGCGCGCCCCGGCTGCTGCGCGGCCTCGCCCTCGCCGCACTCGTGTGCCTGGGCGGCGGCGCCGTCGCCGCCGAGCGCATCACCGCGTGGTCGGAGGAGCGGCTGTACGCCGACGAGATCATCCTGGCCCGGACGTCCGCCTACCAGCGCATCGTCCTTACCCGCTGGAACGACGACCTGCGCCTCTTCCTCAACGGGCACCTGCAGTTCTCCTCGCGCGACGAGTACCGCTACCACGAGGCGCTGGTGCATCCCGCCCTGGCCGCGCATCCGGCGCCGCGGCGCGTGCTGGTGCTGGGCGGCGGCGACGGCCTGGCCGTGCGCGAGGTGCTGCGCTACCCGGCGGTGGAGCGCGTGACGCTGGTGGACCTCGATCCGGAGATGACGCGGCTGTTCAGCGACAACCCGCTGCTGGCCGCGCTCAACGACGGCGCCCTGCGCGACCCGCGCGTGCGCGTGGTCAACGCCGACGCCTTCGTGTGGCTGGCCGACACGCGGCAGGCCTTCGACGTGGCGATCGTGGACTTTCCCGATCCGCACAACTTCTCGCTCGGCAAGCTGTACTCGCGCAGCTTCTACCGGCTGCTGCGCGCGCGGCTGGCGCCGGGCGGGCGAGCGGTGGTGCAGGCGACCTCGCCGATGTTCGCCCGGCGCTCGTTCTGGTGCATCGCCCAGACGGTGCGCAGCGCCGGGCTGGCGGCGGCGCCGTATCACGTGTACGTGCCGTCGTTCGGCGAGTGGGGCTTCGTGCTGGCCGGCCCCGAGCCGTGGACGGCGCCGGCCGCCTATCCGGCCGGGCTGCGTTTCCTGACGGTGGCCGGCACGCCGGCGCTGTTCGCGTTCCCGCCCGACATGGCCGCGGTGCCCGTCGAGATCAACCGGCTCGACAACCAGATCCTCGTGCAGTACTACGGCGCCGACTGGCAGCGGATCATGCCGATGGGGCTGTAGTGGCGGCGTCGCTCACGCGGCGGCAGCTGCTGGCCGGCGCCGCGCTGCTGGCGGCAGGCGGCTGCCGGGCGGGCGTGGCGGCGCCGATCGAGGGCGAGATCGTCGGCGCCGGCGCTCGCCTCGGCCACCTTCTGCGCGAGCCGGGGCAGGTCCCGCCGCCGTCGGCGACCGAGCGCGTCGCGGTCGCGATCGTCGGCGGCGGCGTCGCCGGCCTCGCCGCCGCCTGGCACCTCGCGCGCACCGGCGTGCGCGACGTCGTGCTCCTCGAGCTGGAGGACATGCCGGGCGGCAACGCGCGCTCGGGCGCGTCCGCCGTCACCGCCTACCCGTGGGGCGCGCACTACCTGCCGCTGCCGGGGCCCGACGCGCGCGGTGTCCGCGCGCTGCTGCGCGAGCTCGGCATCATCGAGGGCTTCGACCGCGGCGGGCGGCCGCGCTACGACGAGCGCCACATCTGCCACGCGCCGCAGGAGCGGCTGTTCCTGCTCGGCCGCTGGCACGAGGGGCTCACGCCGCTGGCCGGCGCCCACGCCGAGGATCGCGCGCAGCTGGCGCGCTTCCGCCAGGAGATGGAGCGCTACCGCGGCTGGCGCGACGGCGCCGGCCGCCGCGCGTTCAGCGTGCCGCGCGCGACCGGTGCGCCGGGCGCCTTCGCCGAGCTCGACCGCGTGAGCATGGCCGACTTCCTGGCCGCGCGCGGGCTCACGTCGCCGCGCCTGCGCTGGTGGGTCGAGTACGCCTGCCGCGACGACTACGGCAGCGACCTCGCGCGCACGTCGGCGTGGGCGGGCGTGCACTACTACGCCGCGCGCGATCCCGATCCGGAGTACGGCGACGCCGTGCTCACCTGGCCGGAGGGCAACGGCTGGCTGGCGCAGCGGCTGACCGGGCCGGTGGCCGATCGCGTCCGCGTCGGCCGCCTCGTCGTCAACGTCGAGCCGACGCCGCGCGGCGTGGCGGTGGACGCCTACGACGCCGCCGCCCGCCGCACCGTCCGCGTGCTGGCGCGCGAGGTCGTGCTGGCCTGCCCGGTGTTCGTCGCCGCC
>DASSLH010000559.1:0-3179 GCA_035689625.1 Candidatus Methylomirabilota bacterium
GACCTGCCGCTCGCCGCCCGCCGCCGGCTGGTTCGCCGATCCTGGCAGCACCTCGGCATGACGCTGGTCGAAATGGCCCGCCTGCTGAGCCGCCCGCTGCCGGCGACGCTCGACGAGCTCACGCTCGACGGTCTCGAGCACCTGCGTCACGTGATGGACGAGCACGGGCGTGCGCTCGTGCTCACCGCGCACCTCGGCAACTGGGAGTACCTGACGGCCGCCCATCGTCTGACCGGCTACCCGCTGTCGGTCGTGGTCCGTCCGCTCGACTGGGCGGTCCTCGACGCCGGCGCCGCCGCCATGCGGCGCAAGACCGGGGTGACGCTCATCGACAAGCGCGGCGCGCTGCGGCCGGTCCTCGAGGCGCTGCGCCGTGGCGGCCTCGTCGGCCTCCTCCTGGACCAGAACGCCGCCCGTCGCGAGGGCGTATTCGTGCCGTTCTTCGGCCGCACCGCCTCGACGTCGCGCAGCCTGGCACTGCTGGCGCTGCGCACCGGCGCGCCGGTGGTGCCGATCTTCACCCACCGCCAGGCGCCCGGCCGGCACCGCGTGGTCATCGAGCCACCGCTGCCCCGGCCGCGGGTGAATGACCCGGAGCGGGCGCTCGTCGAACTCACGGCGCGATGCACCCAGTCGATCGAGGCCGCCATCCGCCGCACGCCCGAGCAGTGGCTGTGGTCCCACGACCGCTGGCGGACCCGGCCGCCGGCCGGCGCGCCCGCGTGATCGTCGCCGCGCTGGCCGTGCTGCTGGTCGCGGCGCCGGCGGCGGCGCTCGACGTCGCCGTGGAGCCGTATCGGCAGGCAAGCCTGGCCGGCACGGTGGGCACGGTCACCGGACGGGTGTACGCGGAGTCGCGGACGCCCAACGGCCCCGCCCAGCCGATCACCGGCACCACGGTGACGCTGCTGCCTCGCTCACAGGCCCTCGTGCTGGAGCTCGAGCGCCTGAAGGAGCAGTCGCGCCAGTCCTCCAAGGCCTTCGCCGCCGCGGCCCCGGCGATGCGCCGCGCCCAGGACGAGTTCGAGCGCGCGCTGCTCACCGCCGGCGCGCCGGATCTGAGCCCGCGCATGCAGGTCGCCGCCGACGGGACGTTCCGCGTCGCCGACGTCCCGGCCGGCGACTGGCTGCTGGTCGCCTGGCACAGCTCGCCGGCCGACGTGTCCGTCGCCAAGAGCCGGCCGCGCGACCGCCAGCTCTACCAGCTCGACAAGCGCCTGACGGGGTACCAGGCCGTGATCGTCTGGCTGCGCGACCTGATGGTGAGCGCCGGGCAGACGTCCACGCTCGAGCTGACCGATCGCAACGAGTGGTTCAGGGGCGTGATCGAGGAGAGATCGCTGGACGCCGGCCGTTGAGCCGGCGTCCAGCGGCGCGTCCGGGCTACTTCTTGGTCTCGTCCTTCTTCGGCTCGGCCGGCTTGGCGGCCGCGGCGGCCGGCTTCTTGGCCGCGCGCACCATCACGCTGTCGGCCACGTTCTTGCCGGCGTCGTCGTGATAGCGGACGCTCACGGAGTCCCCCGCCGCCAGGTCGGCCGCGGTGATGTCCTTGCCGCCCTTGCGGATCTTCGTTTTCGGCTCGACGGCGAAGGTCCACTCCGTCTCCTTGCCCTTGGCCTTGCCGGAGACCACGAGGCTGTCGGCGGCGGCCGACTTCACGCTGCCGGACGCGCTGTGCGACGCCGGCTTCTTCGTCATCTCGCTGGCCGGCTTCTTCTCTTCCTTCGGCGCGGTCGTCGTCTGGGCGAGAGCCACGCCGGAGACGCCGGCGACGAACGCGACACCCACGAGCAGTGCGATCAGCTTCTTCACGATGCTTCCTCCGAGTAGTGTGGTTTGGTGTTCGGCCCGCTACATCGTACTTGCTTCACTGCCGGGCGGTGGCTGGATCCGGTCTGCCTCCCTCCTAAGTATCGAGAAAATCAAGAAAAATGCAATGCACATTTTTTCGCTTCCGCGCCCTTGCTCGAGTTGACCGGGCCCAGGTGCCCATGGTAAAAAATAGACGAGCTTTCCCGGTAATTATGGCCATTCAAAGCCGTTTCGTCCTCGCGGCGGCCGTTTTCCTCGCGCTTTTCGCGCCGTGTGCGCTCGCGCCCGTTGCCGTCGCGTCGCCCTGGCCCGAAGACATGAACGGCGCCTCCTCGCCTGTCGAGCAGGCCGCGGTCCCGCCGCCTGCCGACGAAGGTCTTCGTCCCGACCTACTCGGTGAACAGGTGCTCGACGGAGTCGGTTCCGTCGCCGAGCAGGAAGCCGCCAGCGAGACCGAGCCGGCGGGCGTCGATCCGTGGGCCGACGCGTTCGCCGAGTCCGCCCGCGTCGCCAGCGTCCCGGCCGCCCCCAGGCCCGTCTATCCCGTCACGCTCAACGCGCAGGTCAAGTTCTTCCTCGATCGGTTCACCGGTGACCGCCGCGACGTCGTCAATCTCTGGGTCGGCCGCGCCGGCCGCTACCTGACGATGATCCGCGACGTGCTCAAGCGGCGCGGGCTGCCCGAGGAGCTGGCCTACACGGCGATGATCGAGAGCGGCTTCAACCCGCTCGCCGTCTCGAGGGTGGGCGCCAAGGGCATGTGGCAGTTCATGGCCCAGACCGCGCGCCTCTACGGCCTGCGCGTGGACTCCTGGATCGACGAGCGGCTGGATCCCGAGAAGTCCACGATTGCCGCCGCCTCCTACCTGCGCGACCTCTACAACCTGTTCGGCTCGTGGGCGCTGGCCCAGGCCGCCTACAACGCCGGCGAGGTCAAGGTCAGCCGCGCCATCCGCGCCACGGGGTCGTCCGACTTCTGGGCCCTCGCCCGCTCGAAGTACCTCAAGCGCGAGACGAAGGAGTTCGTGCCGCAGATCCACGCCGCCACGCTGATCGGCGAGGATCCCTCCCACTATGGCTTCGAGTTCACGCAGACCGAGGCGCCGGCGGTCGAGGTGGTGACCGTGCCGGCCTCCACGGACCTGCGCCGCCTGGCCGCGCGCTCGGGCATCACGGTCGAGACGCTGCGCGCGCTCAATCCCGTGCTGGTGCGGCCGATCACGCCGCCCGGCGCGTCGTGGCCGCTGGTCGTGCCCGCCGGCACGCGTCCCGGCGTACTGGCGGCGCTGGCGCCGCCCGCCAAGCCGCGCCGCGCGCTCGCCTCGGCCTCGCCGCGCACGGCCGCGGTCGGCGCGATGCCGGACGGC
>DASSLH010000560.1:0-4160 GCA_035689625.1 Candidatus Methylomirabilota bacterium
CACCAGGCCTCTACTTCGGCCTGGTGATCGATCCGCTGGCCGCCGGCCGGCGCCGCGGAGTACGTGGCGACCGTCGCCCGTTCCGTTGGCGTGAGCCGCTCGTACAGCGCAAGCAGGCGCGGGCAGTATGTCTGGGCCACGAACTCGCGCTCGCGGTCGGTGGCCGCCATGCGCTTGGACTTGTAGAACGCGCCGAAGAGCGCCAGGTATTCCCACTGGGCGACGGAGAACCGGCCGGCCGTGAGCCGCGCCTCCTCGCGCAGCCGCCGTAGCCCGGCGTCGGCGAGCGGGGTCAGGTATAGGTAGTCGGGCACGTGCCGGTAGTCGCTCCAGTTGTGCAGGATCTGGGTGTAGCCGTCCTTGGCGACCCGGGGATATGCCAGGTCGCACCGCGCGACCTGCCAGAACGAGAACACATACCGGCCGGCGGCGTCGGCCACGCTCGTCACGTCCTTCAGGTGGCTGGAGCCATGCAGGTGCTGGCGCTGGCAGTCGAGCGTGACGGCGGCGCCGGCAATCGGCTTGTCGGTCTCGGTGTCTAACACGACCCCGCCGCCCGGCGACATGCCCAGGAACAACTCGCCGCAAGCGCCGCACGCCAGGGCGGAGGCGACCAGTACAAGCACGCGCGCACGTCTCATGCGGTGCGGCATCGTAGCAGACATGCGCCGGGCGCGCCGCCGGTTGACACCCGGCGGCGGCCCGCCTACCCTCCTGCGCACGGGAGACGGCAACGAAATCGCTTCGCCGGGTCGCGCGCAGCACCGTGGTCGTCGTCGGCGCCGTCGTGGCGCTGCTCATCGTCGTCATGGCGCTGTTCGCCGACCGGCTGGCCCCGCATCCTCCCGACGATCAGAACTTCGACCTCATCGAGGCGCGGCCGAGCCGGGCCGCGCTGCTCGGCACCGACCGCTACGGCCGCGACGTGCTGAGCCGCGTGATGTACGGCTCGCGCGTGTCGCTCTACGTGGCGGTGACGTCCACCGCGGTGGCGATGCTGGTGGGCGGCGCCTTCGGTCTCACGGCCGGCTACGTGGGCGGCGCCTGGGACAACGCGATCAACCGCGTGATGGACGTCTTCTTCAGCATCCCGGGGCTGCTGCTGGCGGTCGGCATCGCGGCCATGCGCGGGCCCGGCGTCAACAGCGCCGTGGTCGCGATCACCATCGTCTACCTGCCGGTGTTCGCGCGGGTCATGCGCGGCCCCGTGCTGGCCGAGCGCGAGAAGGAGTACATCGAGGCGGTGCGCGCGCTGGGTGCCAGCCGGCTGGTGGTCGCGCTCAAGCACCTGCTGCCCAACGTCGTCTCGCCGTTCGTCGTGCAGGGCACCGTCGCCTTCTCGCAGGCGATCCTCATCGAGGCCTCGCTGAGCTACCTCGGGCTGTCGGCGCAGCCGCCCACGCCGTCGTGGGGCAACATGCTCAACGAGGGGCGCACCTACCTGGAGACCGCGCCGTGGATCTCGGTCTTTCCCGGCATCGCGATCATGCTGGCCGTGCTCGCCTTCAACCTGATCGGCGACGGCCTGCGCGACGTCCTCGACCCCAACGCGTAATGAGGAGGCCTCCGTCATGGACATGACCCGTCGCCAGCTTCTCGGAACCGCCGGCCTCTCCCTCGGCGCGCTGTCGCTGCCGCGCGCGGCCCGCGCCCAGGCGCCCCGGGCGGGCGGCCCGCTGATCTCCGCGCAGACCACCGAGGCCACCGGCCTCGATCCCCAGCTGGTGCCGGCGCTCTCCCGCAGCCGCCGCTCGCCGCTGACCTACAACCAGCTCGTGCGCTTCGATCCGGACATGACGCTGCAGCCGGAGCTGGCCGAGTCCTGGCAGGTGAGCCCCGACGGCCACGCCTGGACGTTCAAGCTGCGGCAGGGGGTGAAGTTCCACGACGGCCAGGAGTTCACCTCGGCCGACGTGAAGTTCACCTTCGACCGGCTGCTGGAGAAGTCGCAGGCCGGCAAGTCGGACTTCAACGCGGTGGACAAGATCGAGCCGGCCGGCAAGTACGGGGTGAAGTTCGTCACCAAGGAGCCGTTCGCCGCGCTGCCGGCGGCGCTGGGCGGCTTCTTCGGCTTCATCATCAGCGAGGCCGGCGTGACGAAGAACGGCGGCGACCTCAACAAGGCGGCGCTGGGCACCGGCCCGTTCATCCTCGACGACTGGAAGGTCGAGCAGCAGATGGTCTTCAAGCGCAACCCCAGCTACTGGAAGAAGGGGCTGCCGCACGCCGACCAGCTGATCCTGCGCGTCATCCCCGACGAGGCCAACATCGTCGCCGCGCTGCGCACGGGCCAGATCCACCACGCGTTCATCGAGGACAACAAGAACTACAACCTGCTCAAGGACGAGAAGTCGCTCACCGGCTACCGCTCCTCGCGGCTGGGCTACGACTACCTGAACATGAGCGCCAACCGCGGTCCGCTCAAGGACGTCCGGGTGCGCCAGGCCATCTCGTGGGCGGTGGACCGCGCGCAGGTGATGCGCGTGGCGACCGCCGGCTTCGGGCGCCTGACGGCGCCGGCCACCGCGCCCATGAAGCAGTGGCAGCTGCCGGAAGCGCAGTGGATGAAGTACTACAAGCCCGACGTCGAGAAGGCCAAGAAGCTGATGGCCGAGGCCGGCGTTGCCGGCGGCTTCACCGTCAAGTGCATGGTCATCCCGACCTTCCCGACCATGGTCTCCGGCGCGCCCGTCATCGCGCAGCAGCTCAAGCGCATCGGCATCACCATGGAGATCGAGAACGTCGAGTACGCGATCTGGATCAAGCGCTGGATCGCCCACGACTTCGACATGACGATGAACAGCACGCCGGGCTACGGCGATCCCGACGTCGCGTTCTTCCGCTCGCTGCACTCCACCAAGGGCCAGAACTGGAACTCCTGGAGCGTGCCGGAGCTGGACGCGCTGCTCGAGGAGGGCCGCCGCACGATGGACTTCAAGAAGCGCAAGGAGATCTACGACAAGGTCCAGGTCATGATCCTGGAAAACGTGCCGCACCTCTGGCTCTACTCCGCCGACCTCATCGACTTCACCCAGGCCACCGTCAAGGGCTTCCGCCAGCACCCCACCGCCCTCCTCTACGGCCTGGAGGCCACGGGCGTGTGACCCGCTACCTCGTCGTCCGTCTCTACTCGATGCTCCTGACCCTGCTCGGCCTCACCGTGCTGGTCTTCCTCATGCTCCGGCTGATCCCGGGCACGGTCGTCGAGCAGCTCATCGGCGCCGACGCGGTCGTCAGCCCGGCGATGGTGGCCGAGCTCAAGCGCTTCTTCGGCCTCGACCAGCCGTGGTGGCTGCAGTACGCGCGCTGGCTGGGCGGTCTCGTCCACGGCGACCTCGGCATGTCGTGGCGCACCGGCAAGCCGGTGCTGGCGCTGATCCTCGAGCGGCTGCCGCTGACGATCGAGCTGACGCTGCTGGCGGTGGCCTTCTCGCTGCTGCTTGGCATCCCCGCCGGCGTCGTGTCGGCGGCGCGGCGCGATCACGCCGTGGACAACGTCACGCGCGTGGGCGCGCTGCTGGGCCTGTCCATCCCGGTCTTCTGGCAGGGCACGATGCTGATCCTGTTCTTCTCGATCTACCTGCGCTGGATGCCGCCGGTCGTGTGGGTAGACTTCTGGGCCGACCCGAAGGGTAACCTCACGATCATGGCGCTGCCGGCGGTCTGCCTGGGCACCGCCAGCGCCGCCAACATCGCGCGCACCACGCGCGCCTGCATGCTCGACGTGCTGCGCTCGGAATACATCCGGACCGCCGCCGCCAAGGGGCTCACGCGCCGGCTGGTGGTCCTCAAGCACGCGCTCAAGAACGCGCTCATCCCGATCGTGACCGTGGCCGGACTGCAGATCGGCATCCTGCTCGGCGGCACCGTCGTCGTGGAGGAGGTCTTCACGCTGCCCGGCGTCGGCCGGCTGGTGCTGTGGTCCATCTATCAGCGCGACTACCCGCTCACGCAATCCACGATCCTGTTCGTGGCCGTGATGTTCATGACGATCAACCTGGGGGTCGACCTGCTCTACGCCTGGCTCGACCCGCGCATCCACTACAGCCGATGACCACGCGGCGTGAGCTCCTGCGCGCCGGCGGCCTCCTCGCCGGCGGCGTCGCGCTGGCGCCGCTACTGGGCGCCTGCGCCAGCCTCGCCGTCCGCCACGACCCCGG
>DASSLH010000561.1:0-3017 GCA_035689625.1 Candidatus Methylomirabilota bacterium
GCGCGGGGACGACGAGATCGGCGTGCTGGTGGAGTCGTTCAACCGGATGACCGACGACCTCGCCCAGTCCAAGCGCCAGCTGGAGGAGGCGTACATCGACCTGCAGGACAAGCACACCGAGCTGGAGGACCGCCGGCGCTACATCGAGACGGTGCTGGAGGCCATCACCACCGGCGTGCTCTCGTTCGACCCGCTCGGCCGGGTGACGACGATCAACCGCGCGGCCGCCCGCATGTTTGGCATCGCCGAGACGGCCAGCGTGGGCCGCCTGCTCGAGGAGGTGTTCAGCGCCCCCGACGTGCGCGACATCGTCACGCTGGTGCAACGCACGCGGCGGCCGCGGGCCGGCAGCCTCGCCATCGAGCTGCACCTGCGCCGCGGCGGCGCCCCCGTCTCGCTGGTGGCGGCGGCCACCGCGCTGCGCGGCGAATCCGGCGAGTACGCCGGCGCCGTCGTGGTCTTCGACGACCTGACCGAGCTGCTCAAGGCCCAGCGCCTGGCCGCCTGGCGCGAAGTGGCTCAGCGCATCGCCCACGAGATCAAGAATCCGCTGACGCCGATCCAGCTCTCGGCCCAGCGCCTCCGCCGCCGCCTGACCACCGACGGCGCCGAGGAGCGCCGGCTCGTGCAGGAGTGCACGGAGACGATCATCCACGAGGTGGACGGGCTGCGTCGCCTGGTGGACGAGTTCTCGCGCTTTGCCCGCATGCCGGCCTTCGTGCCCAAGCCCACCGACGTGCGGCCGCTCATCGAGAGCGTCGCCGCGCTCTACCGCGAGGCGCGCCCCGGCCTCACCCTGCTCACGCGCCACGCCGAGGATCTGCCGCTGCTGGACGTCGATCCCGACCACATCAAGCGCGCCGTGCTGAACCTGGTGGACAACGCGGTGGAGGCGGTGGCCGGCGGCGGCGAGGTCTGGATCGAGACGG
Source organism: Candidatus Methylomirabilota bacterium (assembly GCA_035689625.1). Classification (GTDB taxonomy): domain Bacteria; phylum Methylomirabilota; class Methylomirabilia; order Rokubacteriales; family CSP1-6; genus AR5. The sequence goes on from DASSLH010000561.1 coordinate 930, forward strand.
TCCACCTGGCCGACGCCGGGCGCGTGCGCATCGTCGTGAGCGACACCGGCCCCGGCGTGCCGCAGGAGGACCGCGACAAGCTCTTCCTGCCGCACTTCTCGACCAAGGTCAGCGGCATGGGGCTGGGCCTGCCGATCGTGAGCGAGATCGCCAGCGAGCACGGCGGCACCGTCGGCGTCGAGGACAACGAGCCGCGCGGCAGCCGCTTCATCATCGAGCTGCCGGTCGCGCGGACGCCCGTGACAGTCGAGGCCTAGATGCAACATCGAGGAGCACCCCGGCTCCGCCGGGGGGGCGACGAACGACAGGGGGGGTTGGGGGGCCATTGCTGGGCCCCCCATCTATGGCTAACGAGCACATCCTGATCGTCGACGACGAGCAGGCCATCCGCAAGGCGCTGACCGGCGTGCTGGAGGACGAGGGGTACCGCGTGAGCGCGGTCGGCAGCGGCACCGAGGCGCTCAAGAGCGTCACCGACGAGCTGCCCGACGTCGTCTTCCTCGACATCTGGATGCCGAAGATGGACGGGCTGGAGACGCTGGCCGAGCTCAAGCGGCTGCGCCCGGAGACGACGGTGGTGATGATCTCCGGCCACGGCACCATCGAGACGGCCGTGAAGGCCACCCGCCTGGGCGCCTACGACTTCATCGAGAAGCCCCTCTCGCTGGAGAAGACGCTGATCACGGTCACGCGCGCTCTCGAGCACGGCCGCCTGGAGCGTGAGAACGCCGCGCTGCGCGCGCGCCTGCAGGAGCGCAGCGAGATCATCGGCGACAGCGAGCCGATGCGGGCGCTGCGCGAGCAGATCGCCACCGCGGCGCCGACCAGCGGGCGGGTGCTGATCCGCGGCGACAACGGCAGCGGCAAGGAGCTGGTGGCCCGGGCCATCCACGAGCTGTCGGCCCGGCGCGAGGGACCGTTCGTCGAGGTCAACTGCGCAGCCATCCCCGAGGAGCTGATCGAGTCCGAGCTGTTCGGGCACGAGCGCGGCGCCTTCACCGGCGCACTGGCCCGCCGGCGCGGCAAGTTCGAGACCGCTGACGGCGGCACGCTGTTCCTGGACGAGATCGGCGACATGAGCCTCAAGACACAGGCCAAGGTGCTGCGGGCGCTGGAGGAGCAGGCCTTCGAGCGCGTGGGCGGCCGCGAGACGCTCAAGGTGGACGTGCGGGTCATCGCCGCCTCCAACCGAGACCTGACGTCCATGCTCGCCGCCGGCACGTTCCGCGAGGATCTCTACTACCGGCTGGCCGTCATCCCCATCGAGGTGCCGCCGCTGCGCGCGCGCAAGGAGGACGTGCCGGCGCTGGTCGGGCACTTCATCCGCGTGTTCTGCGCGGAGAACGGCAAGCGGCTCAAGACCGTGGCGCCGGCCGCGCTGACGTACTTCATGACCTACGACTGGCCGGGCAACGTCCGCGAGCTGCGCAACATGGTCGAGCGCCTGGTGATCATGGTCCCCGGCGACGTCATCGGCCCCGACGAGCTGCCGCCCCCGCTGCGCCCCAAGGACGAGGCGCCGGCCGTCGGCGATGGCAAGCCGCTGAAGGAGGCGCGCGACAGCTTCGAGCGGGCCTACATCCTGGCCGAGCTGCGCGCCCAGGACTGGAACATGACGCGCACGGCCGAGCGCCTCGGCATCGAGCGCAGCCACCTGTACCGCAAGATCCGCGCCTACGGCATAAATCCGCCGAAGTAGAATCGCTCGGTGCCGGTCTTCAACTTCGTCCGCCGCTCCTTCTACCAGGACTCCGTCACGCTCATGCGCCTCACGCGCGAGCTCGAATCGCGGCCCGGCGTGCGGCGGGCGGCGGTGATGATGGGCACGCCGGCCAACCGCGCGCTGCTGGCCGAGGCCGGCCTGCTCGCCGGGGACGGCGCCGGCGCCGCGCCCGCCGATCTGATCGTCGCCGTCGTCGCCGACGACGAGGCGACGGCCACGGCCGCCCGCGAGGCGGCCGAGGAGGCGCGCGACGTCGCCGCCCGCCTCGAGGAGCAGCTCGACTAGCGGCTACGAGAGCGCTTCGGCCAGCACGGCCGGGTCCGACTCGCCCTCGGGCAGCTCCATGGCCATCAGGCGGGCGAGCT
>DASSLH010000562.1:0-4346 GCA_035689625.1 Candidatus Methylomirabilota bacterium
CGGCGAACGCCCGCAGCAGGCCGGTGACCAGCCACAGCAGTGCCGCGACGCCCCACACGTTGTCGGCGGCGAAGAGCCGGCGCAGGCCCGCGGCGTCGAGCCGGCCCCTGAGCGCGCGGCCGCGCAGGAACACCGCCGGCAGCCCGAGCGCGAGCGCGTAGAGGTGGAGCGCGGAGACGATCGCTGAGGTCACCCCGCGTATTCTACGCGCCGGGCGGGACGCGCCGCGTAGTCGAAGCCGGGCAGCCGCACGCGCTCGATCCGGCGGCCGACGGCGCGTTCGATGCTCCGCAGGTCCGACTCCTCGGCCGGAGAGACGAGGGTGAGCGCATCGCCGACCGCCTGGGCGCGGGCGGTGCGGCCGACGCGGTGAATGTCGTCCTCGGCGGCCGGCGGCACGTCGAAGTTCACCACGTGGCGGAGCCCGGTGACGTCGATCCCGCGGGCGGCGATGTCGGTGGCGACCAGCACGCGCGAGGTGCCGGCCTTGAAGGCGCTCAGCGCCCGCGTGCGCTGGGCCTGGCTGCGGTTGCCGTGGATCCGCTCGGCGCGCACGCCGTGGCGGCCGAGCCCCTCGGCCACCCGGTTGGCCCGGTGCTTGGTGCGGGTGAAGACCAGCGCGTTACGCACGCCGGGCCGGCGCAGGAGCTCCACCAGGAGCGGCAGCTTCATCTCGGCGGCCACCGGATAGGCGACATGGGAGACGCCCACCGCCGACGCCGAGGGCCGCTCGACGTCGATGGTAACGGGCTCGCGCAGCAGCTCGCGAGCGAGCGCGGTGATCGGCGCGGGCAGCGTGGCCGAGAATAGCAGTGTCTGGCGGCGCCCCGGTAGGCGAGCCAGGATCCGCCGGATGTCCGGCAGGAAGCCCATGTCGAGCATGCGGTCGGCCTCGTCGAGCACGAGGATCTCGACGCGATCCAGACGCCCGTGCGGGCGCTGCAGGTGATCCAGCAGCCGGCCCGGCGTCGCGACCAGCACGTCGGCGCCGCGCCGAAACGCCGCCACCTGCGGCTCCAGCGCCACGCCGCCGAACACGGCGGCGCCCCCCAGGCGTGTGAAGCGCGCCAGCGCCCGGCGCTGCTCGTCGATCTGCGCGGCCAGCTCGCGGGTGGGCGCCAGCACCAGCGCGCGGCACGCGCCGCCGGAGGCGCCGAGCAGGGACTGCAAGATGGGCAGCAGGAACGCCGCCGTCTTGCCGCTACCGGTCATCGCGCAGGCGAGCACGTCGTGGCCCGCGCAGGCCGGCGGGATCGCCGTCTTCTGGATGGCGGTGGGGGTGGTGAAGCCGAGCGCGTCGACCGCGCGCAGCAGGTCGGGGTGAAGCGCGAACGAGCTGAAGGACATGAGGCTCCCATCTGTGGGCCGGGCAGGCCCGGTCAGTCTTCCGCGAAGAGTTCGAGCACGCCCCAGGAAGCGGAAGTGGCCGGGACACGCGTCTGACGAACGACGAGGGCTCGCGACTGAACCACCGAGCAGATCAGACGGCGCTCAGTATACCATCGCGCCGCCCGGCTGGCCGCGGGATGCGCCGCGTCGCCTTCCTCGAGCGGGCTCTCGGGTGTCGCGGTCGGGCTCGGGGCCGCGCGATCCGGCGTCAGGGGACGAGCTTGAGCAGCGGCTCCAGGTTGCGCGGATCGGGACGCAGCCGGCCGACGCCGTGGCGATGGTAGAGCTCGACCACGGCCTCGTTGAGCGGCACGGCCACGCCGGCCGTCCGCGCCTCGGCGACGACGTAGCCGTTGAGGTAGTCGATCTCGGTGCGGCGGCCGCGCATGACGTCCTGCAGCAGCGAGGGCCGGCCGCCGGCGCGCGAGCCGGCGTCGCGGCTGATGTCGGCCTCCACCGCGGCGAGGCCGGTGCCGGCCGCGGCGTCCAGGAAGCGCTGGGCCGTGATGCCCCAGATCGGCTCGACCTCGATGCCGCGCGCGCGGCCCACGGCGACGACCTCGGCGCCGAGGAAGACGGCCAGCCGCCGCGGCCCCGGCTCGACGCGCACCTCGGCGGTGCCGAGGCCGCTGAGGCCGGCGATCGGGTTGGCCATGCAGTTGAGCGCGAGCTTCGACCACCGCTCGCCCCCCAGGTTCGTGGTCACGGCCGTCGGCGCCACCGCGCTCATGACCTCGGCCAGCGCGCGCGCCCGCGGCGTGTCGCGACCGTCCAGCTCGCCGATCTTGAAGCCGGCGCTGCCGCGGTCGGTCCGCACCGCGTGCCCCGGCTCGTACATGCCGGCGGCGATCAGGATCACGCAACCGAGGGTGCGGGCGCGGCCGGCCACCGCCGCCACCCGCTCGTCGTTGACGCCGTTCTGGAAGTCCACGACGACGCCGTGCGAGCGCGCCAGATACTGCACGCCCAGCGCGGTGGCCCACTCGGTGTCGTAGGACTTCACCGCCACGAAGATGGCGTCGAACGGCGTCGTCACCCGCTGGACCTCGTGCAGGTGCAGCGCGCTCACCGGGATCACGTGCTCGCCGCAGGTGCCGGACAGGCGCACGCCCTGGCGCTTGAGCGTCTCCACGTGCTCGGGCCACTGGTCCATCAGCGTCACGTCGTGACCGGCGCGCGCGAGCAGCCCGCCCACCACGCAGCCGATCGCGCCGGCGCCGACGATCCCGATGCGCGTCGCCATGGCCCGGCAGCCTACCGCGCGCGCCCGCGCATTGACAACCCCGGCCGCGACGCCTAGAGTCGCCAGCACTTCTCCCGCGACGCAGGAGGCGCTATGCTCACGCTCTCGGTCAACGGCACGTCCCATCGCCTCGACGTCGACCCGGCCACCCCGCTGCTCTACGTGCTGCGCGACGACCTCGCCCTGCACGGGCCGAAGTTCGGCTGCGGCCTGGGCCAGTGCGGCGCCTGTACGGTGCTGCTCGACGGCGCCGCCGTGCGCTCGTGCTCCCTGACGGTCAGCGCCGCCGCCGGCCGCCGGGTGGTCACGCTGGAGGGGCTGGGCAGCAGCGCCAAGCCGCATCCCGTCCAGCAGGCCTTCATCGACGAGCAGGCCGCGCAGTGCGGCTACTGCGTCAACGGCATGATCATGACGGCCACGGCGCTGCTCGACCGCACGCCGAGCCCGTCCGAGCGCCAGATCCGCCAGGCGCTGTCCGGCAACCTCTGCCGCTGCGGCACCCACCAGCGCATCGTGGCCGCGGTCAAGCGCGCGGCCGCCGCCAGGAAGGGGGCCTGACATGACGACGACTCGTCGCCAGTTCCTCGTCGGCTCCGGCGCGCTGATCGTCGGCTTCACGCTGGCGCCGCGCAGCGACGCGCAGGCCCCGGCGGTCGGCGCCCCCGCCAAGCCGCTCGCGCTGGACGACGTCGACGCGTTCCTCGCCGTCGGCTCCGACGGCGTCGTGCACGTGTACACGGGCAAGGTGGACCTCGGCACCGGCACCCGCACGGCGCTGCGCCAGATCGCGGCCGAGGAGCTGGACGTCGCGCTCGATCGCGTCGATCTCGTCGAGGGCGACACCTCCCGCACGCCGGACCAGGGCCCGACCTGGGGCAGCCTCACCGTCCAGGTCGCTGGCGTGCAGATCCGCCAGGCCGCCGCGACGGCCCGGCGCGCGCTGCTGGCCGCCGCCGCCGAGCGGCTGGGCGCGCCGGCCGGCGACCTCGAGGTGAAGTACGGCGTCGTCCGGCTCAAGCGCGATCCGACGAAGAGCACCGCCTACGGCGAGCTGATCGGCGAGCGCGAGTTCCGGCTCAAGGTGGACAAGGAGGCGCGGCTGAAGGACCCGGCGACGTACACGGTCGTCGGCACGTCGGTCAAGCGCGTGGACATCCCGGCCAAGGTGACCGGCGAGTTCACCTACATGCAGGACTTCCGCGTGCCCGGCATGTTGCACGGCCGCGTCGTGCGCCCGCCGGCGCTGGGCGCCACGCTGGTGAGCGTTGACGAGTCGAGCGTGGCCGCCGTCAAGGGCCTCGTGCGCGTCGTGCGCGAGGGCTCGTTCCTCGGCGTCGTCGCCGAGTCGGAGTGGGCGGCGATCCAGGCCGCCCAGGCGCTGAAGGCGACGTGGAGCGCCTGGGACGGGCTGCCGGAGATGGACCGTCTCTGGGAGGTCGTCAAGGCGACGCCGGTCGCCAAGGACGAGGAGACGCTCAAGCGCGGTGACGCGCCGGCCGCGATGGCCGGCGCCGTCAAGCGGCTGTCGGCGACCTACCAGTTCGCCATCCACATGCACGCCTCCATCGGCCCCTCGTGCGCGGTCGCCGACTACAAGGACGGCCAGCTCAGGCTGTGGTCGGCCTCGCAGGCCCCGCACTGGCTGCGCCGCGAGATGGCCACGATGCTCGGGCTGCCGGCCGAGCGCGTCCGCGTGCAGTACGTGGACGGCGCC
>DASSLH010000563.1:0-10372 GCA_035689625.1 Candidatus Methylomirabilota bacterium
ACGCCGTCCGACAGACGCGCGTGGTCGGCGAGCCGCTGGCGCAGGCTCTGGCACTGGGCATCCGTGATGCTCGGCGTCTGCGCCAGGGCCGGGCCGGCCTGAATGACACAAACGCCGAGCGTGAAAGCGGTCGTCAATAACGTACGAAGTCGCATGCTCCATCCTCCTCGGCCGTCGCTTTCGCGGGCACCACAGGGGTTGAGTGAGGCACTTCACCGCTGTCCACACGATGCAGGCATGCGAAGTGCCACGTGACAAGTCAATCAAGACGGGGCGTTCACCCGACCCCGGCGCGACGGGCTGGGGCGCGCGAGCCCTGAGTGGGGTCGCATTGCCTCGGCGCGCCGAGCGAACGTGCGCCTGACGTGCGGGCGCACGGTCCGGTCGGCGCGGCAATGTGGGCCAAACGCTCCAGGATCGGGCGTGGCGACCGTCTTGCAGCGCCAGCCTCACCGCCGTACGCGCTGTTCCCTCCGGCGAAGGAAGAGGAGATAGCATGGACGCCGGCATGATCCAGACCGCGCTTCCGTTGCTGATCCAGTTCGGGTTGAAGGTCGTGGGCGCCGTCGCCCTCTGGGTGATCGGGCGGGCGCTCATTCGCTTCGCCGTCCGGCTCCTCGTTCGCAGCCTGAAGCATCCGTTCGACCAGACCGTCGCCGGCTACATCGGGACGGCGACGTCGGTGCTGCTGAACATCGCGCTCATCATGGCGATCCTGGGCTTCTTCGGCATCGAGACGACCACGTTCGCTGCGCTGATGGCCGGCGTCGGCATCGCGATCGGCGCGGCGTGGAGTGGCCTGCTGGCCCACCTGGCCGCCGGGGTGTTCCTGCTGATCCTGAGGCCGTTCAAGGTCGGTGATTTCATCTCGGCGGCCGGGATGCAGGGCACGGTGGAGGAGATCGGCCTGTTCGTGACCCGCATCAACACGCTCGACAACGTGCAGACGTACATCAGCAACAGCCGGGTGTTCTCGGACACGGTCCAGAACTTCTCGGCCAACCCGTACCGCCGCGTGGACCTGGTCGCCCAGCTGCACAACGCCGTCGACCCCGCGGCGGCCATCCACGTGCTCCAGGCGCGACTGGCCAAGATTCCCAACATCGCGGCGGAGCCGAGGCCCGACGTCGAGATCCTGCAGTTCAACCCGCTGGGGCCGGTGCTCGCCGTGCGGCCCTACTGCAGCAACGAGCATTACTGGCAGGTCTACTTCGATACCAACCGGGCGATCCGCGAGGCGTTCGGCGAGGCCGGCTTCCCGGCCGCGGAGCAGCCGATTGTCGTCCGGACCGACGGCCGCCTGGCCGGGGCTGCAGTGCGGGCCTCGTCCTGACTGAGAGGAGCCGGTCCTTGAGTGCCACGCGACGGACGGTAGCGCTGATCATGCTGGTCGTCGCTGCTGCCGTCGCCTGTCAGACGGTGCCGGTCACCGGCCGGCGGCAGCTGCTCCTCCTGCCCGAGTCCGAGGAGCTCAGCATGGGGCTCACCTCGTACCAGGAGGTCCTCGGCAAGTCGAAGGTCTCGCAGGAGCCCGCCGTGAACGCGCAGGTCAGCCGCGTGGGCCGCCGCATCGCGCAGGCGACCGGGCGGACCGACTACCAGTGGGAGTTCAAGGTCCTCGACGACCCGCAGGCCAACGCCTTCTGCCTGCCCGGCGGCAAGGTCGCCGTCTACACCGGCATCCTGCCGATCACGCGAGACGACGCCGGCCTGGCGGCCGTGCTCGGCCACGAGGTCTCGCACGCGATCGCCCGGCACGGTGGCGAGCGCCTCTCGCAGGACATGCTGGTGCAGAACGGCCTGGCGGCGACCCAGACCGCGCTGGCCGGCCGCGATCCGATCGTCGTCCAGGGCGTCACCGCGCTGCTGGGCGCCGGCGCGAGCGTCGGCCTGCTCCTGCCGTGGGGCCGCGCGCAGGAGTCCGAGGCCGACCATCTCGGCCTGATCTACATGGCCCGCGCCGGCTACCATCCCTCGGCGGCGCGCGACCTCTGGGTGCGCATGCAGGAGGCCGCGAAGGGCCAGCAGCGGCCGCCGCAGTTCCTGTCCACGCATCCGTCGGCGGAGACGCGTATCCAGCAGATCGAGGCCTGGCTGCCGGAGGCGCTCGCCGAGTACAAGCCCCGCTGAGGCGCGCTCAGCGCGCCGTGTTCTGGCTCACGAAGGTCTGCACGCGGCGCCAGGCGTCGGCCGAGGCCTCGGCGAACTCCGTCTGCTTGCGGTCGAAGAAGCTGTGCGGCGCGCCCGGGTAGACCTTCATGTCGTGCTTCTTGCCGGCCTTGCGCAGCGCGGTGTCGAACTCGTCCACCGCGGACTGCGGGATGCCCTCGTCGGCGCCGCCGAAGATCGACAGCACAGGGCAGGTGTAGCGCGCGACGGCGTCGATCGGCCGCGGTCGCTCCGGCCAGCGCTTGAGCCCGAGCGGCCAGCCGTAGAAGCCGATCACGCCGGCGTAGTCGAGCCCGCTCGCCGCCTGGAAGTACGACAGCGCCCCGCCGAAGCAGAAGCCGACCGAGAACAGCGAACGCACCTGGCCGCCGTCCTTGCTCCGCAGGTACGCGGCCCCCGCCGCGATGTCGGCCTGCAATGTCTGCGGCGTGGTCTTCGGCACCTCGGCCATGAAGTCGAACGTGTCGCTGCGGTCCCGGGTGCTCGCCGTGCGCGCGAAGAAGTCGATCGCCACGGCGTCCACGCCCACCTCGGCGAAGCGGTCGGCCAGCTCCTTGTAGTAGGGGTGCAGGCCGCGCACGTCGGGGATGACGACCATGCCGCTTCCGGTCGGCCGGGCGGCGCGCACGGCGTAGGCCATGAAGCGCGTGCCGTCGGCGGACGTCAGCGTGAGGTCGGCGGAGCCGGCGGAGCCGCCGGCAATCGGCGTGATCGGCGGACGGGAGTCGTTGTCTACGCACATGGAGGCCTCCTGGGTGAGCCGTTTGCCTGCGGATTGTACCCATGCCGCGCAACGGTGTTAGCCTTGGCGCACCTCGCCCGCCGGGAGACAGTCATGGCCGTCAACGAGTACGCGCCGGATCCCCACGTCGCCTTCGATCGCGCGATCGCCGACACCTACGTGCGCTACGCCCACATGCTGGCCGCCCGGGGCTACGTGCAGAGCACCCTGGGCGGCATGGTCATCCGCGTGCCGCACGCGCGCCATCCCGACGGCGTGCTCTACGCCAAGCCGGCGGGCGTCTCGCTGGAGGAGATGACGGCCGACGACCTGGTCATCACCGACGTGCCGGAGGGCCGGCTGCTGCACGGGCGCCGCGCCACCAGCGCGGGGCACCGGATGAACCGCGAGATCCTGCGGCTGCGGCCGGACGTCAACTGCGTCATCCACCTGCACCACGACGAGACGATCGCGCTGCTGGCCTCGGGCACCGAGGCGATCCGCTCGTTCTCGGGGACGTTCTCGTTCCTCATGCAGAAGCCGCTGGCCTACCTGCCGGCCCACGTCAACGTCGAGGAGGACGTGGCGCCGATCAAGACGTTCATCCAGGACACCAACTGCGTGGTGATGAAGCGGCACGGCATCACCGTGCTCGGCCGCACGGTGTCGGAGTGCTACCACCGCGTGAACGTCTACGCGGCCGAGGTCAAGCGGCAGATCATCGTCGAGCTCTTGTGCGCGGCCAAGGGCACGCGGCCGGAGACGATGACCGAGGACGAGATGCGCTGGATGTTCGCCCAGGGCGACCGGGTCGTTTATCCAGATGGGGGCCCCGAGATGGCCCCCAATCCCCCCAACGTTCCGGCCGCCCCGGCGTAGCCGTGGCGGCCGTCGGGATCACGCGCGGCGCGTGTGCTCGCACGCCTCCAGCCGTGCCATGAGGAACCGGCGCTCGCTGGCGTTGTCCACCAGCGCCAGCGCGCGACGGTACTCGGCGGCGGCCTCGTCCCAGCGCTCCAGCCGCCGCAGGAAGTCGGCGCGCGCGGCCGGCAGCAGGTGATAGCCGCGCAGCGCGCGGGCGTCCACGCGCTCGAGGGCGGCCAGCCCCGCCTCGGCGCCCTCGGCCAGGCCGATCGCCGCCGCGCGGTTGAGCTCGACGACCGGTGACGGCGCGACCTGCGCGAGCGCCGCGTAGAGCGTCACGATGCGCGGCCAGTCGGTGGTCTCCCAGGACGCCGCCCGCGCGTGGCACGCCGCGATCTCGGCCTGCAGCCGGTAGGGGCCGGCGTCGCCGGACGCTCCCGCGCGCTCGAGGCGCTCGAGGCCGCGCGCGATCAGCGCCCGGTCCCACCGCGAGCGATCCTGCTCGGCCAGCAGCACGAGCGCGCCCTCCGCGGTCGTCCGGGCGGCGGCGCGGGCGGCCTGCAGCTCCATGAGGGCCAGGAGCCCGAGCGCCTCCGGCTCGCCGGGCATGAGCTCGACGAGCAGGCGTCCCAGGCGAAGCGCCTCGGCGCACAGGTCGTCGCGCAGCAGGCGCTCGCCGGTGTGCGCGGCGTACCCCTCGTTGAAGATGAGATAGATCACCGCGAGCACCGCCGACAGGCGGGGCGCCAGCTCGTCGCGCCCGGGTACCTCGTAGGGCAGCCGCCGCTCGCGGATCGCGCGCTTGGCGCGCACGAGGCGCTGGGCGATGGTGGGCTCGGGCGTGAGGAACGCCCGCGCGATCTCCCCGGTCGTGAGACCGCCGACCAGCCTCAGCGTGAGCGCCACGCGCGCGTCGTCGGGCAGCGCCGGATGACAGCACGTGAACACCAGGCGCAGCCGGTCGTCGGGGATGGGCGCGGGATCCATCACCTCGCCGGCCGCGTCGCGAGCGCCGAGCGCCGTCTCGTACTCGAGCGCGTCCGCGCGTGCGTCGCCGCGATGGCGGGCGCGCAGCCGATCCAGCGCGCGCCGGCGCGCCGTGGTGAGCAGCCAGGCTCCCGGGCGCTCGGGCTCGCCGGTGAACGGCCAGTGGGCGAGCGCCTGGGCGAAGGCCTCCTGCACGATCTCCTCGGCCGCGTCGATGTCGCGCACGATGCGCAGCACCGAGGACACGAGGCGCGCGGACTCCGCACGGAAGACCTCCGCCAGGCGCGCGGGTAGGTCCGGCGTGGTCAGATCGGCCAGATCTCCCGGATGTCCACCGCGCCACCCTCGCGCAGCGGCATCTTCCCGGCCCACTCCACGGCCTCCTTGCGGTCCTCGCAGTCGATGAGATAGAAGCCGCCGAGCGCCTCCTTGGTCTCCGCGAACGGACCGTCCATGACGTGACGCTGGCCGCTCCGGTTGCGCACGCGGGTGGCGTCGGCCTCGGGGCGCAGGCGCTCGCCGCCGAGCAGTTTGCCGGCCGCCTGCAGCTCGTCCTGGAACTTCCGGTGGCCTTCGGTCAGGCTCTGGGCCTCGGTCGCGGTCATCGGCGCGGCGTTCTTGTCGTTGCAGATCAGCAGCAGGTATCTCATGGCGTCCTCCTCACCTCATACGACGCCGCGGGCGGCCCGGAATCGACAGCGCTCCCTCAGGCGGGCGGGAAGACGGCGAAGACCTTGTTGGAGTTGAAGATGTGGCTCTCGACGAAGGTCGTCTCGGACGGGCGCTGGCCCAGCTCGGCCATGGCGCCGGCCAGGCACATCCAGTTGAGCATCTCCTGCTGGCCGCTGTCCTCGATGGCGGCCAGCGGCGTGCGGCGCCAGGCCTCGTAGTCGCCGGCGCGCAGCGTCTCGTACATGGCGCGATCGGCGGCGACGTCGGGATGGAGCAGGTGGTGCTTGGGCGTGAGGAACGCGTGCGACCAGCTCGACGAGGCGATCAGCGCGACACGCCACGGGCTGGCGGCGAGCGTGCGCGCGACGGCCCGGCCGAGGTCGAAGCAGCGCCACGGCGCCGGCGAGGGCGGATCCAGGCGCTCGGCGTCGGACATGCCGGCCAGCGCGCCGAGCGTGCCGTGCTGGGCGATGACGCGCCGGCCGTAGCAGTTGACCTGGAACGGCACGACCGGGTAGGGGAAGCCCTGGCGGTCGTAGTCCAGGAACAGCAGCGTGTTCATGAAGGCGTGGCCGAGCGGGTGGTGCAGCGGCCGGTACGCGTAGGCGACGTCGAAGCCTTCCTCCAGCAGGCCACTCGCCAGGCGCTTGGCGGCCGGGCGGTGGCCCTTGAACGTGAACGTGGCGTCCGTGGGCTCGTCCCACACGTTGCGCCACGACGACTTCTCCCACGGCCGGTGCTCGATGGACTCGTAGGCGAGCACGCAGAACGGCGGGATGACGTCCTCCTTGAAGTTCTCGTACTGGTCGTCGCCCCACACCACGACGACGTCCGGCGCGAAGTCGTCCAGCGCGCGGCGCGCCTTGCGGAACCAGCTCACCAGCGCCTCGCGATGGCGGCGGGCGGCGCCCAGGCCCTCGTCGGCGCCCCACTCGCGGCGCATGGGCTCGGGCCAGCCGGCCGGCGTGCGCAGCGCCGCCGGGAGATCGGGGTCCTGCAGCACGCGGCGGAGGATGCGCGCCATGTCCTCGTCGCGTCCGGCCAGCAGGGGAACGTGCGTGACGCCGAGGCCCAGGATGTCCGCCATGACGCTGCCTCCTCGGGAGCTTCGACCGCGAGCCGATGGTACACTCGGCGCCCACCGCCGGAAAGGAGCCCCCATGGCCGTCTCCAGCCTGCCGCCCCTCGTGTCCAGCGACGGTCATCTCGAGGTCCGGCCCGAGCGGTGGACGCCACGGATGCCGGCGCGCTACCGCGACGCCGCGCCGCGCACGATCACGCTGCCCGAGGGTGGGGACGCGATCCTGGTGCCGGGCCAGCCGCCGTATCCGGTGCCGTTCCTCGACCTGCGCGCGGGGCGCACCAACGAGACGTGGCAGCCGTTCGGCGTCACCGTGGACGACACCGCCGGCGTCGGTCCGCCCGCGCAGCGGCTGCGCGAGCAGGACGCCGACGGCCTGCTGGCTGAGGTGCTGTTCCCGAACATGCAGGTCGGCCCGCGCCTCTGGCGCGGCATGGCCGACGACGACGCCTACCGCGCGGCGGTGCGCGCCTACAACGACTGGCTCGGCGAGGAGTACTGTCCGGTCGCGCCCGACCGGCTCATCGGACTCGGCGTCATTCCATGGACGAGCGTGGACGATGCGATCGCCGAGCTCGAGCACTGCGTGCGGCTGGGGCTGCGCGGCGTGAACCTCGGCGTCTTCCCCAGCGGCAAGTCCTACCCGACGCCCGCCGACGACCGCTTCTGGGCGACGGCGATCGACGCGCGAATGCCGCTGACGGTGCACGTCGGCTTCGACCGCCTCGGCCCGCGCGCCGCCCAGCCGACGTTCGAGTACCCGGCGGCCGATCCCGAGGTGCTTCGCAAGGTCGGGCCGCGCAAGATCGTGGACTGGGTCGCGCTGCCGTTCCTCGGCATCGCGCCGGCGCTCAGCATGGCGCAGCTGATCCTCTCCGGCGTCTTCGATCGCCTGCCCGAGCTGCGCCTGTTCTTCGCCGAGACGCGGCTGGGCTGGGTGCCGTTCTGGATGGAGGAAGCCGACTACTGGTACGAGCGGCACCGGCACTGGTCCGAGCGGCTGCTCGGCTTCCGGCCGGTCAAGCAGCGGCCCAGCGACTACGTGCGACGGCACGTCTGGTTCAGCGTGCAGCACGTCGAGCGGGTCGCCGTCGAGCTGCGCCATCACCTGGGCGTCGAGCACGTGATGTTCGCCACCGACTTCCCGCACATCGAGTGCGACTGGCCCAACACGCGGCCGTTCGCCGAGCGGCTGCTGGCCGACCTGCCGGCCGACGAGGCGTTCGCGATCGCGGCCGGCAACACGGTGGGCTTCTTCCACCTGGAGGACACGCCGCTGGGCCGCCGGGTCCTTGCCGGGCGTTCCGCCTGAGCGGGCGCGCGCCGTAATCGTTACAACGCGCCGCGTTGCACCGGAGGTGAATAGGCGCGGCCATTGCTAGCGTCTCAAGGGCATGAAGCTCAAGAGACCGATCCTGGCCGTCGTGGTCGCCGCGCTCGTCGCGGGGGGGGCCGGAGTCGCCGACGCGGCCGGCCGGGGCGGCGCGATCGCGCATTCGACGCCGCACGCCCCGGCGTTCCGGGGCTCGCCGCGGGCCGCCGCGCCGTCGTTCCATGGCGCCCCTCGCGCCGCGGGGCCCCGTTGGGACGGTCACCGCGGCGCCTGGCATGGTCGCGGGCACGGGCATGGCGGCGTCTTCGTCGGCGTCGCGCCGTTCTGGTGGGACCCGTGGCCGCCGGTGTACGTGGCGCCGCCGCCGGTCGTCGTGCAGGAGCCGCCGGTCTACGTCGAGCAGGCGCCGGGCAGCGCGCCGCCCTCGGCCTACTGGTACTACTGCCCGAGCGCCAACGCCTATTACCCGAACGTGCCGACCTGCCCCGAGCCCTGGGTGCCGGTGCCGCCGAGCGGGGGCTAGGCGAACAGCGCCTCCCACGATGCCGCCCGCCGCCCGTGCCACGTGGGCCCCTCGCGCACGAAGTGCCACTCCGGGTTGCGCCTGACGTCGCGCAGCGCCGCGCAGACCTCGTGGAACACGGGCACGTGAGCGTCGTCGCACTCGAAGTAGGTGAGGAAGTCGTAGGCGCCCTCGCCGGCCGGTGACTCCGGGTGGCGGTACGTGCGCCGCAGGAGGTGGGCGATCCCGGCCTCGGTCGCCAGCGCGTGGCCCTCGCTGAGCATGCGGCCGCCCTCGTCGTAGCGGGGCAGGAAGTAGGTGTGGCGCTCCATCCAGTCCTTGCGCCACCACTCCGCGGTCTTGCTCAGCGGCACCAGGAACGCGTTGGGCATGACCCCGCCCGGCTGCTGCACGACCTGGCGCGCGTACGCCCAGTTGTTCATCGCCGCGCCCGTGTAGTTGCGCGGCTGCGCGACGCCGCGCAGCCGGCGGAGGCGTGCGACGCCGCCCAACGCCTTGTCGATCTCGCCGCAGAGCTCGTCCACCGCCTGCGGGCGCCGCGAGACCACGTGGATCAGCCAGTCGGCGCCCTGCACGCCGTCGTCGGCGAGGTCGCCGGCGGTGGCGCCGGCGCGCCGGGCGAACGCGAAGGACTCGCGCTCGGCCACCGCCGGCGCCTCGTACTCGTTGCGCAGCCCCAGCCGGGCGGCCAGCGCGGCGAGCCCGGCGCCGGCCCGGCGGACGTCGGGGGCCGTGCCGCGCCCGCACAAGTACGCGCCGTGGGCGAGGATCTCGCCGGCCAGGAACTCGTTGCTCACCATGGGGCACCTCGCTTGTCGGCGCTCGGACTTGGGACCCGGTATAGAGTAAGCCGGTCATCCAGCGTCAGGAGGCTGCCATGAGGCTCCGGGACAAGGTCGCGCTCGTCAGCGGTGCCGCCAGCGGGATGGGCCAGAGCGAGGCGCTGCTGTTCGCGCGCGAGGGCGCGCGCGTCGTCGTCGCCGACATCCTCGAGGCCGAGGGCCGGCAGGTCGCCGACAAGATCGCCGGGGCCGGGGGCCAGGCGCGCTTCGTCAGGCTCGACGTCACCTCCGAGGCCGGCTGGCAGGAGGCGGTGCAGGCGGCCGAGCGCGCCTTCGGCGCGCTGAACGTGCTGGTGAACAACGCCGGCATCAGCGGCAGCTTCGATCCCGACACGCTGAGCACGGCGGCCTGGGACACGCTGATGAACGTCAACGCCAAGGGCGTGTTCCTCGGCATGAAGCACGCGATCCCGGCCCTGCGGCGCGCCGGCGGCGGGTCCATCGTGAACATCTCCTCGATCTCCGGCTTCGTGGGCCAGAGCGCGATCCACATGGGCTACAACGCCTCCAAGGGCGCCGTGCGCATCATGACGAAGACCGCCGCCGTGCAGTACGCCGCCGACGGCATCCGTGTGAACTCCGTGCATCCCGGCATGCTGCCGCCCATGCGCAGCTCGAAGGGCTCCGCCGATCCCGAGTGGCGCGCGAAGATGATCCGCGCGGTGCCGATGAAGCGCGAGGGGCGCGTGGAGGAGGTCGCCTACGCCGTGCTCTTCCTCGCCTCCGACGAGGCCTCGTACATCACCGGCACCGAGCTGGTGGTGGACGGCGGCTACCTGGCGGTCTAGCGGCCGATGGAGCCGGTCAGCGTCGAGACGTACGCGGTCGGCCAGTCGGTCCGCCGCCGCGAGGATCCGCACCTGCTGCGCGGCGGTGGCCGCTACTCCGAGGACGTGAGCCTGCCGCGCCAGGTCCACGGCGTCGTCGTGCGCTCGCCGCACGCCCACGCCCGCGTGCGCGGCATCGACACGGCGGCGGCCCGGCGGTCGCCCGGCGTGCTGGCGGTGCTGACCGGCGACGACCTCGCCGCCGACGGGCTCGGCGACCTGCCGAGCGACGGCAACCGCAAGCGGCGCGACGGCTCGCCCGCGTTCCGCACGCCGCGGCCGGCGCTGGCGCGCGAGCGTGTCCGCCACGTCGGCGATCCCGTCGCGTTCGTGGTCGCCGACACGGCCGCCCA
>DASSLH010000564.1:0-4579 GCA_035689625.1 Candidatus Methylomirabilota bacterium
GCCTGGGACAGCTCGCCCCCGGAGGCCGCACGCATCTCCCGCGACGGCCACCACACGCACGTCACCGTCGAGCTGCAGGGCCGAGCCCCGGCGTTCGCCTCGATGACGTTCGGCGGCCTGCCGCCCGGGCTCTACGACGACATCCGCGGTCAGATCCGCTCGGACACGCTCGGCATCGCCACCGTGGGCGCGGCGGCGATGAACCACGACTTCACCGAGGTTGCGCGCGCCGACCTGCGCCGCTCGGAGCTCGTCGTCCTGCCGCTGGTGCTGGCGCTGCTGCTGCTCGTCTTCGGCTCCGGCGTGGCGGCGGGGCTGCCGCTGCTGGTCGGCCTGCTCGCGGTGACGGCGGGGCTGGCCGGCACGGTCCTGCTCGGCCGCGTCATGTCGGTCTCGGCCTACGCGGCCAACATCGTCAGCATGGTGGGCCTCGGCGTGGCCATCGACTACTCGCTGTTCATCGTCAGCCGCTTCCGCGAGGAGCTGCGGCACGGCGACGGCGAGACGGCGCTGGCGCGCACGCTGGCGACGACCGGCCGGGCCGTCGTCTTCTCCGGCATGACGGTCGGCATCGGGCTGGCGAGCCTGCTGCTGCTGCGCACCAGCTCGATCAGCTCGATGGGGCTGGCCGGCATGATCGTGGTCGTCGCCGCCGTCGTGTACACGCTGACGTTCCTGCCGGCCCTGCTGGCGCTGCTGGGGCCGCGCGTGAACGCGCTGCGCGTGCCGTTCGTGCATCCCGAGCGCGCCGACAGCCGCTTCTGGCATCGCATCGCCGACCTCGTCATGGCGCGCCCGTGGACGGTCATGGTGCCGGTCGCCCTCGCGCTGGTCGTCCTCGCCCTGCCGCTGCGCCAGATCCGGCTCGGCGCCGACGACGCCTCCACGCTGCCGACGTGGACGGAGGCGCGGCGGGGCGCCGACCTGCTGCGCTACCAGTTCCCCGGCGCCGACGCCAGCACGATCGTCCTCGTCGTGCGCTACCCCACCGGCTCGCCGCTCGTGCCCGAGCGCGTGAGCCGCCTCTACGACCTCAGCCGCTGGCTGGGCGCCCAGCCGGGCATCACGCGCGTGGACAGCATCGTGGACCTCGCCCCCGGGCTCACGCGGGCGCAGTACCAGCAGATCGCCGCCGTGCCGCCGCTGTTCCGGCCGCCCGGCCTGGACATCGCGTTCCGCCAGCTCGTCGGCGAGCACCTCACCCTGCTGGTCGCCCACTCGCCGCTGCCGCCGACCTCGGCACGGGCGCGCGCGCTGGTGCAGCGGATCCGCCACGAGCACCCGCCGGTGGACGGCGAGGTGCTGCTGACGGGCCCCGTCGCCTTCGACCTCGACTTCATCGCGGTCGTGCGCGACGCGGCGCCGGCCGCCATCGGCGTCGTAATGCTGGCGACCTACGCGGCGCTGTTCCTGCTGCTGCGCTCGGTGCTGCTGCCGCTCAAGGCCGTCGTCATGAACCTGCTCTCGATCACCGCCTCCTACGGCGCGCTGGTCTGGATCTTCCAGGAGGGTCACCTGGCCGGCTGGCTTCACTTCACGCCGGCGCCGATCGAGACGCCGATCCCGCTGATCATGTTCTGCATCCTGTACGGGCTGTCGATGGACTACGAGGTGCTGCTGCTCAGCCGCACGCACGAGGAATATCTCAAGTCCGGCGACAACGAGACGGCCGTGCGCGAGAGCCTGGCCCACACCGGCCGGCTCATCACCGGCGCGGCCGCGATCATGGCCGGCGTCTTCTTCGGCTTCGGCCTGGTGAACTCGGTGACGATGATCAAGGCCATGGGCATCGGCATGGCCCTGGCGGTGATCGTGGACGCCACGATCGTGCGCGCGCTGCTGGTGCCGGCCACGATGCGCCTGCTCGGGCGCTGGAACTGGTGGGCGCCGCGCGCGCTCGCGCGCCCCCGCCGGGCGGGGGCATAATGGCCGGCATCCGCCAGCCAGGAGGGCCCCCGTGAGCAAGAAAGTCCTGTTCCTCGGAGCCGGAGCGATCGGCAGCTATCTGGGCGCGTTCCTCTCGCGCGCCGGTCACGACGTCACGCTGGTGGATCCCTGGGCCGAGCAGGTGGAGACCGTCCGCCGCGACGGCATCAGCGTCACCGGCCCCCACGAGCCGTTCACCGCCCGGCCGACGATCGTGCACCTGAACGAGGCGCAGCGGCTGGCGCGCGACTTCGAGGTCGCCTTCGTGGCGATGAAGGTCTACGACACGGCGTGGGCCACCCAGCTCGCGCTGCGCCACCTGGCGCCGGCGGGCGTCGTCGTCTCCGCGCAGAACTGCTGGCCGGATCCGATCGTGGCCTCGGTGGCCGGCGCCGACCGGTGCCTGGGCATGGTGATGTCCAAGATCGGCGTGGCGCTGTGGACGCCGGGCAAGGTCGAGCGCGGCATGGAGAAGGGCTCCGGCAAGGGGCACGACGTCTTCCGCGTCGGCGAGCACGACGGCCGCGTGACGCCCCGCGCCCAGATGATCGCCGACATGCTCGCCGTCGTGGACGGCTCGCAGGTCACCGACAACCTGTGGGGCGAGCGCTGGTCCAAGCTGTGCGCGAACGCGATGGGCAATCCCGTGCAGGCCATGTCCGGCCTCGGCTCGCTCGAGATCGCCTCCAGCGAGGTCGGCCGCGCGATCACCATCCACCTGGCCGGCGAGTCAGCGCGCGTGGGGCTGGCGCTCGGCTACGCCGTCCCGAAGTTCAACGGCGAGACGGCCGAGCGCTGGGCGGACTCCACGCGCCGGGAGACGTGGCAGGCGCTCGACACGATGCTGACGCCCAAGGCGGCCGGGGGCCGCAACTGGCGGGCCTCGATGGCCCAGGACGTCCACAAGGGGCGCCCGACCGAGATCGACTACATGAACGGTCACGTCGTCGCCCAGGGCCGGGCCAAGGCGGTGCCGACGCCGGTGTCGGCGGCGACGGTCGAGGTCGTGCGGGAGATCGATCAGAAGGCGCGCAAGCAGGCCCCGGAGAATATCGCCGAGGTGCTCAGGCGCGCCGGCGTGTAGGCGGGCCGGGGGGCCCTGGGGCCCCCCGCCATGCCGACGCTACTTGCGGGACGCGGTCGTGCGCTCGGTCTTGGGCACGATGCTGGAGGCCATCAGCTTGGCCCCCGACTTCTTGTAGCTGACCTTCACGTGCTCGCCCTTCTTGACGTCGGAGAGCAGCGCGCGGTCCTTCACGTCGAACGTGTACTGCTTGCCATCCTTGTCCGCCGTCAGCGTGAACGTCTTGCCGGCGGGATCGACGGCCGTCACGCTCCCCGTCTGGTGATGGCTCATGCCCGGGATGCTCAGGGCGAACGCCGGCGTGACCATCACGGCGGCGACGATGAGCATGCTGAGCAGCATGGTGAGCTTCTTGCCCATGATGAACCCCCTTTCCGGCCGGAAGGCCCGGATGCCTGCCTGACGTAGCGAAGATCGCGCCAGCGAGGGGCCGCGGTCGCTGGCACGGCCGTTGAAGGATTGAATGTCCGGAATATGAGCGCCGGCGACGAGCGCGCTTCCTGGTCCGGACTGCAGCGCTACCTCGAGCGCGACCTGTGGACGACCGACACCGCCGGCCGCGGGCCGCTGGCGCGGCTGGGGATCGGCGCCCTGCGCCTGGTCGTCGTCCTGGTGCGGGCCCTCATCGACCCCCAGCTCAACCTGGAGGCGACCGCGCTCGTCTACCGCACGCTGCTCTCCCTCGTCCCCCTGCTCGCCGTCGCGTTCTCGGTGCTCAAGGCCTTCGGCGCCCAGTACCGGATCGAGGCCGTGCTCGTCCAGACCCTGCAGCCGCTGGGCCCCGGCGGCGCCCAGGTCACCGCGCACATCGTGAGCTTCGTCGACAACATGCGCGTGAGCGTGCTGGGCGCCATCGGCTTCGTGGCGCTGTTCTACACGGTGCTCTCGGTCATCGAGCGCGTGGAGAGCGCGCTCAACGGCATCTGGCACGTGCGCCGGCCGCGCCCGCTGGCCCGCAAGTTCAGCGACTACCTCAGCATCGTGCTGGTCGGCCCCGTGCTGGTGTTCGGCGCGCTGGCCATCATGGCCTCGGCCCAGAGCTACTGGCTCGTGCAGCGCGCGCTGGAGGCCACGCACCTGACCACCGCCGCCCTGACGGTGGCGCGCCACGGCACGCCGTTCCTGCTGCTCGTCGCCGCCTTCACGCTGCTCTACCGGCTGCTGCCGTACACGCGCGTGTCGTCGCGGGCCGCGCTGGTCGGCGGCGTGACGGCGGCGCTGCTCTGGCACCTGGCCGGCTTCGGCTTCGCGACCTTCGTGGCGGGCTCGGCGAGCTACGCGGCGATCTACTCGGGCTTCGCCGTCTATCTCGTGTCGCTGATCTGGCTGCAGGTCGCCTGGCTGGTGGTCCTCACCGGCGGCCTGGTCGCCTACGTGCACCAGTACCCGATCGCCTACGTCGCCGTGCGCGGCCGGCCGAGCGCGCTGCTGCGCGAGCACGTCGGCCTCGGTGCGCTCCTCGAGATCACGCGGACCTACCTGGCCGCCGCCGGCCCCACGCGCCCGGAGGACCTGGCGCGCGCCCTCGGCACGCCGCTGGCCGTCGTCGACGACGTCGTGAACGACTTC
>DASSLH010000565.1:0-2629 GCA_035689625.1 Candidatus Methylomirabilota bacterium
CGAACTTGCCGAGACGCAGGTCACGGATGAGCGCGACGCGGTCGAGGGTGTCGATGTCGGAGTGGAGGTACCGCACGCGCAGCCCGAGCTGCTGGTAATACTCGGTGAGATCCTCGGCCATCCGCTTGGTGAGCGTGGTGACCAGCACCCGCTCGTCGCGATCGGCGCGCGCGCGGACCTCGTGCAGGAGGTCGTCCACCTGGTCGCCGGCCGGCCGCACGCTGATCCGGGGATCCATGAGGCCGGTGGGACGGATCACCTGCTCGGCCACGGCGTCGGCGGCCAGCGACAGCTCGTAGTCGCCGGGCGTGGCCGACACGTAGACGGTCTGGTGGACGAGGTGCGTGAACTCGTCGAACGTCAGCGGCCGGTTGTCGAACGCCGACGGCAGCCGGAAGCCGTACTCGACGAGCGCCTCCTTGCGCGAGCGGTCGCCGTAGTACATGCCGCGGATCTGCGGCACCGCCACGTGGCTCTCGTCGATGATCACCAGCGCGTCGGACGGCAGGTACTCGATGAGCACCGGTGGCGGCTCGCCGGGCCTCCGGCCGGTGAGATGCCGCGAGTAGTTCTCGATGCCGTGGCAGTAGCCCAGCTCGCGCAGCATCTCCATGTCGAACAGCGTGCGCTGCTCCAGCCGCTGCGCCTCCAGCAGCCGGTTGCGGCCGCGCAGGAACGCCAGCCGCTCGCCGAGCTCCTCCTGCACCGTCTCCAGCGCGCGGTCCAGCTGCTCGGCCGGCGTGACGTAGTGGCTGGCCGGGTAGACGTGGATCTCCTGGAGGCGCTCCAGGACCTGGCCCTTGAGGGGGTCGAGCCGGTGGATGGCGTCGATGACGTCGCCGAACAGCTCGATGCGCAGCGCGGCGGACTCCTCGTTGGCCGGGAACACCTCGACGACATCGCCGCGCACGCGGAAGGTGCCGCGGTGAAAGTCGTAGTCGTTGCGCTCGTACTGCACGGCGATGAGGCGCCGGATGATCTGGTCGCGGTCGATCTCCTGCCCCTCCCGCAGGGCCAGGTGCATCTCCTTGTACGTCTCCGGCGCGCCGATGCCGTAGATGCACGAGACGGAGGCCACCACGACCACGTCGCGCCGCTCCAGCAGCGAGCGGGTGGCCGAGTGGCGCATGCGGTCGATCTCGTCGTTGATGAGCGCGTCCTTCTCGATGTAGGTGTCCGACTGCGGGATGTAGGCCTCGGGCTGGTAGTAGTCGTAGTACGACACGAAGTACTCGACGGCGTTGTCTGGAAAGAACGCTCTGAACTCGCTGAACAGCTGGGCGGCCAGCGTCTTGTTGGGCGACAGCACCAGCGTGGGGCGGTTCACGTTGGCGATCACGTTGGCCATCGTGAACGTCTTGCCGGAGCCGGTCACGCCGCGCAGCACGCTGTGGCGCCGGCCCCCATCCACGAAGCGCGTGAGGTCGGCGATGGCCTGCGGCTGGTCCCCGCGCGGGGCGTAGTCGGACGTCAGCCGAAACATCGCTTCAGTGTGCCCGAGAACGGGCGGTCAGGAAAGCGTGGGAACCGCGACGAGGTACTTCCGCCACGAGTCCAGCAGCGAGTGCGCGTGCGGGTGGCGCAGCATGTGGGTCGAGAACACGAACTTGGGATGCACTGGCTCGCGCAGCAGGCGCATGCCGCTCTCGTCGAGCAGCCGGTTACCCTTCCGGAGATTGCAGCGCAGGCAGGCGGCCACCACGTTCGTCCAGCTCGTCTCCCCGCCCCGCGAGCGCGGCACGATGTGGTCCACGGTCAGGCGCTCGCCGCGGCGATTGCAGTACTGGCAGGTGTAGCCGTCGCGCCGCAGGATGTTCTTCTTGTTGAATGCCACGCGATCGAGGAACGGCTTGCGGATGAAGACCGCCAGGCGGATGACCGCGGGCAGCGAGAACACGCGCGAGGGCGAGCGGATCACGCGGGGCGAAGCCTCGACCGGCTCGGCCTTGCCGGCCAGCAGCAGCGTCACGGCCCGGCGGGCGTTGGTGAAATGCAGCGGCTCGTACGTCGCGTTGAGCACGAGTACCGCGATCTCGTCCATCTTGACGACCTAGAATAGACGGCGGCTCCGGCCGTGTCAAATGAGCTACCTCGCCGCCGTCGCGCGTTTAGCCGCCGAGCGAGAGCAGGATCCCCTCGCGCAGGCCCCAGTCGCTCACGACCATGGCCCCAGCAGCGGTGAGATCGAGCGTCGCCAGCACGATCGCCGTGCCGGGCACGATGAGATCGGCGCGGCCGGGCTCCAGGCACGGGAGCGCCGCGCGCTCGGTGACGCTCAGCGCGCCCAGGCGCGCGAGCAGCCGCTCGACCGCCGCCCGCGTGAGCGTGTGCCCCTGCACGCGCGGCGGATCGTAGGCCGCCAGACCGAGGTCGAGCGCGGCCAGCGTCGTCGCCGTGCCGGCGGTGCCGACGAGCCGCGCGAGCCGCGCCTGCCGGATCTCGGCCGGCAGCTCGGCCGCCAGCCGCGCCGCGACCTCGGCCTGCAGCGCGCGGTAGCGCGCGGGCTCCACGGGCCCGGGAAAGGGATGGCGCTCAGCGAGGTCCACGACGCCCAGGCGCAGGCTGACGGCGGCGGTGGCGTGATCGCCGCGCGCCAGGATGTACTCGGTGCTGCCGCCGCCGATGTCGA
>DASSLH010000566.1:0-6927 GCA_035689625.1 Candidatus Methylomirabilota bacterium
GCTTCCTGCGCCAGCTGCGCGGCGAGGCGCCGGCCGTGCGCGAGAAGTACGACTACCTCTATACGGACGCCGAGTTGGCGGCGTTCGTCCCCGAGGTCCACGCACTGGAGCAGGAGAGCGCCGAGGTGTTCGTGTCGTTCAACAACAACAACCGCGACTACCCCGTCCGCAACGCGCTGGCCTTGAAGAGGCTGCTCGGCCAGCCCGGCTCGGAGGAACCCTTGCACCCGGACCTCTTCCGTTGAGATAGTGACTTCGATGGCCGCCTCGGCTCCGCCCATCCCGCGCGTGGACCTGGCGTACGCGCCGACGCCGTTGCTCAAGCTCGAGCGGCTGTCGGCCGAGGTCGGCGTCGAGCTGTGGGTCAAGCGCGACGACCTGACCGGTCTGCTGGAGTCCGGCAACAAGATCCGCAAGCTCGAGTTCCTGATCGGCGAGGCGCTGGCGCAGGGCGCCGACACGCTGATCACCTGCGGCACGCTGCAGTCCAACTGCTGCCGGGCGGTGTCGGCGGTGGCCGCGCGGCTGGGGCTGCGGGCGATGCTGGCCCTCAAGGGCGAGCGGCCGGCGGAGTACGACGGCAACCTGCTGCTCGACCGCCTCCTCGGCGCCGAGGTGCGCTACTGCACCGACGAGGAGTGGGAGAAGGTCGACCGGGTCATGCAGGAGATGGCCGGGCGGGCGCGGGCCGCCGGCCGTACGCCCTACGTCATCCCCGAGAGCGGCGCCACCGTCGTCGGTGCGCTCGGCTACCTCGCGTGCGGGCAGGAGATCGCCCAGCAGGTGCGCCACGGCGCGCCGGAATTCGACACGATCGCGATCACCGCGTTCAGCGGCGGCAGCCAGGCCGGCCTGCTGATGGCCAGGCAGCTCACCGGGCTGCGGAGCGAGATCGTCAGCGTGCCGATCGCCTGGGAAGGCGAGCGCGTGCGCGCCTACGTCGCCGACGTCATCGGCCAGGCGCGCCGGCGCTACGGCCTCGCCGTGGACGTGCCGCGCGAGATCCGGCTGCTCGACGGCTACCAGGGCTCCGGGCGCGCCGAGGTGCGGCGCGAGGAGCTGGCGACGGTGCTGCGGCTGGCGCGTCGCGAGGGCGTGATGCTCGACCCGGTCTACACGGCCAAGGCCTTCGGCGCGCTGCTCGATCACCTGGCGCGGCATCCCGGCACGCTCGGCCGCCGCGTGTGCTTCATCCACACGGGCGGCGTGTTCAGCGTCTTTCCGTTCCGCGACACGCTCAGCCGGCTCGTCGACACCGACGTCTGGTAAAATCCGACTCCCATGCCGGAACTCACCCTCCGGGGCGGCGAGGTCGACGGGCTCACCCTCCACTACGTCGCGGCCGGACACGGTCCGGCGGTGCTCCTCGTCCACGGCCTCGGCGGCTTCGGCGAGTCGTGGCGCGGCACGATCGAAACGCTGGCGACGCGCGCCACGGTGTTCGCGGTGGACCTGCCGGGCTTCGGCCGCTCGGCCAAGCCGCGCACGACGTACCGCCTCGGCTACTTCGCCCGCGCGCTGCACGCGTTCCTCGACGGCCTCGGCATCGGCCAGGCCTCGCTGGTGGGCCACTCGCTGGGCGGCGCCGTCGCCGTGACCTACGCGCTCACGCATCCCTCGCGCGTCGAGCGGCTGGCGCTGGTGGCCGGCCTGGTGCCGGGCTTCAGCTTCCGCATGTCGCTCGGCTACCGCCTGGTGACGGTCCCGGTGCTGGGCGAGACGCTGGCGCTGTGCGGCCGCGCGCCGCTCTACAAGGCGGCCGTCGCGCGCTGCTTCCACACGCCGCGCCGCGCGGACGTCGACTTCCTGGTGGATCACGACTACGCCGCGCGGACCGGTCCCGAGGCGCGGGCGGCGTGGCTGGCCACCGCGCGCCACATCCGCGCCGACTTCGTGGACCACCGCGGCGACTACCGCCGCGCCATCGCCACGCTCGACCTGCCGGTGCTGGTCGTACACGGCCGCCAGGATCCGGCGGTGGCGCCGCCGCACGCCACCGAGGTCGCGGCCGGCTTTCCGCGCGCGGGCCTGCGCTGGGTGGATTCCTGCGGCCACTTCCCGCACCTGGAGCACGCGCGGGTCGTCAACGGCTGGCTGGCCGAGTTCCTGGTCGGACGCCCGGCACCGCGCTGAATGCCCGAGACCGAGATCAGCCCCCAGGACCTCAAGGCGCGCCTCGACCGCAACCAGGCGCCGCTGCTCCTCGACGTGCGGCAGGACTGGGAGACGCGGCTGGCCCGCCTGCCCAACGCCGTCCACATCCCGATCGAGGAGCTCGAGCTGCGCGTGGACGAGCTGAACCGCGACGACGACATCGTCGTCTACTGCCACCAGGGCGTGCGCAGCGCCGCCGTCGCCGAGTACCTGCGCTCGCTGGGGTTCACGGGCGTGCGCAACCTCAGCGGCGGCCTCGACCTCTGGGCGCGGACCGTCGATCCGGGGATGCGCCGCTACTGATGGACGAGGCCGCGGTCCGCGTCGAGCGGCGCGGCGGCGTCGTCCGGTGCACGCTGAACCGTCCGCCGCTCAACCTCTTCGAGCCCGGGCTCATCGGCGCGCTGTGCTCGACGTTCACCACGCTGGCCGCCGACCGCACCGTGCGCGTCGCCATCCTCACCGGCGCCGGCCGCGCCTTCACCGCCGGCATGAACGTGCACGTGCTGCGCGACCTCGACGCCGAGGGCGCCACCGCGCTCATCACCTCGCTGCACGACGCCATCGACGCCGTCCACCGGGCGCCGTTCCCGGTTATCGCCGCCGTCAACGGCGCCGCGCTCGGCGCCGGGTTCGAGCTGGCGCTGGCCTGTGACCTGCGCCTGGCCGCCGCCGGCGCGCTCTTCGGCCTGCCCGAGGTGCGCGTCGGTGTGCCGTCGGTCATCCAGGCCGCGCTGCTGCCGCCGCTCGTCGGCCCCGGCCGGGCCGCCGACCTGCTGCTGACGGGCCGGACGATCGGCGCCGAGGAGGCGCTCGCGTGGGGCCTGGTCAACCGTGTCGTGGCTGTCGCCGACCTCGACGCCGCGGTGAGCGAGGTGGTGGACACGCTGCTGGGCTGCGCGCCGACGGCGGTGCGGCTGCAGAAGGAGCTGATCGTGCGCTGGCGCGAGAGCGCGCTGCCCGACGCCGTGCGCGCCGGCATCGCCGCCTTCGCCGCCGCCTACCGCACCGGCGAGCCGCGCGAGGGCGCCGCCGCGTTCCTGGACAAGCGCCCGCCGCGCTTCGAGGCGCCGCGCTGAAGATCCGCGCGGTCACGCTGGACTTCTGGGGGACGCTGCTCTTCGACCCGCCCGGGAGCGACAATCGCTACAAGCGCCGGCGCATGGCCGACTTCGAGACGGTCCTGGGCGGCATCGGCGTCAAGGCCAGCGCCGCGGCGCTCGACCGCGCCTACGACGACTCGGCCGGCTACCTGGCCCGCGTGTGGGCCGACAACCGTGACGTCCCGGTCGCCGAGCACGTGCGCGCGATCCTGGGCGCGCTCGACAAGGGCCTACCCGCGCGCGTGCCCGGCGACGTGCTGCAGTCGCTGATCCAGGCCTACACGCGGCCGATCCTGCTCGTGCCGCCGGCCATCGACGACGGCGCCCGCCCCGCGCTCGAGCGGCTGCGCGGGCGGGGGATCGCGCTGGCGCTGATCTCCAACACCATGCGCACGCCGGGCGCGGTGCTGCGCACGCTGCTCGAGCGCTGGGGCGTGCTCGCCTGCTTCGCGCACACGACCTTCTCCGACGAGGTGGGCGTGCGCAAGCCCGACCGCGCGATCTTCGCGGAGGCCTTGCGCGCGCTCGGCGTCGAGCCCGCCGCCGCCGTCCACGTCGGCGACGACGCCGTCCTCGACGTGCTCGGCGCCCGCGCGGCCGGCCTGCGCACCATCCAGGTCACGAGCGCCAGCCTCAAGGCTCTCGGCGCCCAGCGTCCCGACGCCGTCATCCCGAGCCTGGCCGCGCTGCCGGAGGCGATCGCGGCGCTCGAATCGGCCTAGCGCGATGTTGCGCGGTGCGGCGAAAGTCCAGTAGTATGCGGCGGAATGGACGTCGCCGACCTGCGCGCCAAGATCCGCGACATCAAGGACTTCCCGACCGAGGGCATTCTCTTCAAGGACATCACCACGCTGCTGAAGGACGGCCCGGCGTGGCGATTCGCGGTCGACTCGCTGGCCAGCTACTACCAGCACGACCGCGTCGAGGTCGTCGTCGGCGTCGAGTCGCGCGGCTTCATCTTCGGCGGCGCCATCGCGCACCAGCTCAACGCCGGCTTCGTGCCGGTGCGCAAGCTCGGCAAGCTGCCCGGCAAGACGATCGAGGTCGAGTACGAGCTGGAGTACGGGCGCGACGCGCTGGCCATGCACGAGGACGCCATCCGGCCCGGCCAGCGGGTGCTGGCGGTGGATGACCTTCTCGCCACCGGCGGCACGATGGGCGCCACCCTGCGGCTGGTCCAGCAACTGGGCGGCACCGTGGTCGGCGTCGCGTTCATGATCGAGCTGGCGTTCCTGCACGGGCGCGAGAAGCTCAAGAACTATCCGCTGCACTCGCTGATCATCTACGACTGAGGCAGGGCAGGGAGTCATGCCGCGATGAAGACGTGGATCGGTGCGTCGCTGCTGGCGCTGGCGGCCGCGGCGCCGGCCACCGCCGCCGACGAGCCGAAGAAGATCGACCCCTCGGTGATCCTCGATCTCACCGCGCCGCGCCCGGCCGATCCCAGCCGCGCCTACGACGAGTCGATCAAGCGCGAGACGCCGCCGGCCTCCGCACGGCACGAATGGAAGCAGCGGCCCGACGGCAGCTACCAGTACGGCAACACCACGATCATCATCCGGCAGGACTGCCCGCCCGGCTCGGAGTTCTACGAGCCGCCGCCGTTGCCCGGCCGACGTCGATGAACATGGGGGCCCCGAAATGGCCCCCAAGCCCCCCAACGCTCGTCACGCCCCGGCGTAGCCGGGGCGCTCCTCGGGAGAGGTGAGACGCGTCATGGCATCAATCAAGAACGTCGGTGTGATCGGGTGTGGGCTCATGGGCTCGGGGATCGTGCAGGTCACGGCCCAGGCCGGGTTCTCCGTGCTGTTCGTCGAGGCCAACGACGACCTCGTCAAGCGCGGGCTCGGCCGGCTGCGGGAGACGCTGGAAGGCCTGGCCGCCAAGGGCAAGCTCGACGCCAAGGCCAAGGACGAGGCGCTCGGGCGCATCGCGGGCACCACGCGGCTGGAGGACCTCAAGGCCTGCGATCTCGTCATCGAGGCGATGACGGAGAACCAGGCGCTCAAGAACGAGACGTTCGCCAAGCTCGACCGCATCGCGCCGCCGCCGGCGATCCTGGCCAGCAACACGTCGTCGTGCAACGTCACCGCGCTGGCGGCGGCCACCCGGCGGCCGGGCAAGGTCGTCGGCATGCACTTCTTCAACCCGGTGCCGCTCATGAAGCTGGTGGAGGTGGTGCGCACGATCCTCACCGACGACGCCACCGCGGCCGCGGCCACCGAGTTCGTGCGCGCCGTCGGCAAGGTGCCGGTGCAGGCCAGGGACGCCACCGCCTTCATCGTCAACCGCCTGCTGGTGCCCTACCTGCTCGACGCCGTCCGCGTCTACGAGGGCGGCCTGGCCTCGCTGGAGGACATCGACCAGGCGATGAAGCTCGGCTGCGGCTACCCGATGGGGCCGTTCACGCTGCTGGACCTGGTCGGCCTCGACACCGCGATGTACGTGGCCGAGGTCATGTTCGAGGAGTTCCGCGAGCCGCGCTACGCGCCGCCGCCGCTGCTCAAGCGGATGGTGATGGCCGGCCACCTCGGGCGCAAGAGCGGCCGCGGCTTCTACAGCTACGAGGCGAAGTAGCGCGAAGTAAGAAGTTCACCCGGCCGGCGCCGCCCGGTGGGCGGCACGGGCATTGCGGCACACGGGCGGCATGAAACGGACGGCGCTCGCCGCGCTCCTGCTCGTGCTGCTGGCGGCGCCCGCGGCCGCGCAGGCCGAGCCGCTGTGGGCCGGCTCGCCGACGGATGCCGTTCGCCGTCACATTCAGGCGATCATCGCGGTCGCCGTCGATCCCGCGCTGACCCCCGAGACGCGGCGCGCCGCCGCGCGGAGCGCCATCGCCCAGAGCTTCGACTTCGCCGAGCTGACGCGCCGCGCGCTCGCCGCGCACTGGTCGCGGCTGACGGCGCAGCAGCGCTCCGACGCCATCGACGCGCTGCGAGCACGGCTGACCGGCGCCTACGCGACCGGGATCGGACGGCTCCTCGGCGTACGCATGGAAGATCTGCGCGGGCGTCTGCGCTTCGTGGGCGAGTCGATCGCCGGCGACGTCGCGCAGGTCAGGATGCGCGTGGCCTACGGCGGCCGCGACATGCCGCTGGCCGTCTCCGTGATGCGTCACGGACGCGGCTGGCGGATCTGGGACCTCGACCTCGACGGCGTGCAGCTCGTCGACAACATCCGCGCGCAGATCGGCCACCTGAGCCGGCTCGAGGGCTACGGGGCGGCGCTGGGCCGCCTGCGCGCCGAGGCGGCGGGCGGCTAGCGCCGGCGCCGGCCAAGCCCGAGCGCGCCGGCAGCGCCCGCGACCAGCAGCGGCAGCCCGAGCCAGTAGCGCTGACGCTCGCGCGCCCGCGCGCGCAGCGTGCGCAGCACGAGCTGGTCGCCGGCGGCCAGCTCGCCGCGCCCGGCCAGGAACTGGCGCAGGCGCTCGCGCTGCTCGGCATCGAGCGCGCGCACGCCCCACTGCACGTCGCTCTGCAGCCCGCGCAGCGCGCGCAGCTGCGCCTCGCCGCGGATCAGCGCCTCGCGCGTGTCGCGCTTCACCGCGCGCTCGGCCGGCGTGAGGAAGGCGTCCTGCACCGGCGGCGCCGCCCGCTCGAGCGCGTCGAGCCAGACGTGGTCCATGGCGGGGACGAGCGCGAGCAGCGCGCCGGCCAGGCCGAGCATCGCG
>DASSLH010000567.1:0-6642 GCA_035689625.1 Candidatus Methylomirabilota bacterium
TGCAGGCCGCCCAGCGGCATCTCGGCGTGTTGCTGCCGCGGCTGCGCCTGGTGCACCAGCAGCAGGTCGAATGCGCCACGCTGATCGAAGGCCTGTTGGAACGACTCGGGGAGAGTCAGGAGCATCGTGACGTGCCGGTCCTCCGGTCCGTGGTGGGCGTCGGGAGAGTCGTCGCCGCCACGATGCTCGCCGAGGCCTCGCGGCTTCTGGCGGCCCGAGACTATCATGCCCTCCGCGCGCAGGCCGGCGTCGCGCCGGTCACTCGCCAGAGCGGTCACCGCACGCTCGTGACGATGCGCCGCGCGTGCAATCCGCGCCTGCGACATGCTGCCCATCACTGGGGCCAGGCTGCGGCTCAGCACGATGCCGCCAGTCGTGCTCATTACCAGCGGCTGCGTGCACGCGGCCAGAGTCACGCTCGGGCCATTCGCGGCGTGGTGGACCGGCTCCTGCGTATTCTCATCGCGATGCTGCGCACCGGCGCGCTGTACGATCCGGCGCGCCGGCGCGCCCAGGCCGCAGCTTGAAACGACGTGGGGAATCCGTTTCCCGTCGCGTAGGACCGAGCCGATCCCAGCCGGATGGAGCCCAGCCACAACGGGTCTGGTGTCCGTCGACGCCGTGGTTGCCGCGACCCCCGCCGCCCCCGCCCCGCCCGCGCGCCCAAAGCGAAAGCTAGATGGCTTCGGCCGGGTCCTTGCCGGCGATCTGCGTGAGCCCCTTGTTGAACCGTCCCGCGTGCGACTTCTCGGCCTTGGCGAGCGTCTCGAACCACTCCGCGAGCTCCGCGAACCCCTCGTCGCGCGCGGTCTTCGCCATGCCCGGGTACATCTGCGTGTACTCGTAGGTCTCGCCGGCGACCGACGCCTTGAGGTTCAGCTCGGTCTTGCCGATCGGCTCGCCGGTAGCCGGATCGCCGACTTCCTTCAGGAAGTCGAGGTGACCGAAGGCGTGGCCCGTCTCGGCGTCGGCGGTGTCCTTGAACAGGCCCGCGATGTCGGGAAAGCCCTCGATGTCGGCGACGCGCGCGAAGTAGAGATAGCGCCGGTTCGCCTGGGATTCGCCGGCGAACGCCTCCTTCAGGTTCGCGAGGCTCTTGGTGCCCTTGAGGCTCCGTCCTGCCATGGCTTCCTCCTTGCTCGGTTGGGGCCGGCGGCCCGTCGGCAGGCGCCGCAGCGGCCGTGGAACTCGATGCGCTGCGAGAGGATCTCGAATCCCGTGCGCGACGCCACGCGCGCGCGCACGGCCGGTGGCGCGAGCGCCGGCACGTCGTAGATGCGGCCGCACGCCACGCACGTGAAGTGGTCGTGCACCGCCGTGTTGCCGTCGAAGCGCATGCCGGCCGCGTCGGCCCGCTCGCTCAGCAGGCCTTCGGCCGCCAGCATCCGGAGATTGCGATACACCGTGGCCAGGCTCACCCGCGGCAGCCGCCGCCGCACCTGCCGGTAGACCGCCGTCGCCGACGGATGGGCGTCGCTGGCCCGCACGACGTCCAGGATGATCCGCCGCGGCCGCGTCAGCCGCTTCCCGCGCGCCCTCAGCGCGTGCGCGTGCCCCGGCCCGCCGTCTGCACCAGCCCGCTGGCGCGTTCGCTTGTTGGTAATCATTCTCATTAAGGCGGCCGGGATTGTACGCACACGTCCGTCGGCTGTCAATCGAGCGCGGCCCCGGGCGCAAAAGCGCGGAACTACACCAGGCGGGTTCGAGCGAGCGTCAACCGAACCGAGCGATGGGCGGTATGGGGGGAGCCACGCAGTGCTCCCCCATGTCAATCCAGCCCTAGCCGCGGAGCCGAGCGCGGGCCGACGCGAAATCGATCACGCGCGCCGGACCCAGGGAGCGCGGCGCCGCCGCCAGGATGATCTCGGCGCGCTGCTCGAGGAACGTGGTGTCCGGCTCGTCCATCGGCTGGCCGAAGCGCCGCAGCGTGTCACCGATCTCGGCGGCCATCATGCGCACGCGCCAGTAGAACGACAGCACGCGCAGCCGCAGCACGAGGGCGCGCGACAGCCGCGGGACGCGCGGAGCGGCGTCGTCGGAAGCCGCGAGGTAGTAGACGTTCGACGGGGCGGCGGCCGGAACCGGGATCATCGTGCTCATCGCAGTCCTCGCTCCTCCATCAGGGCCGACATCTGGCGCCAGGCGCCGGTCAGCGCGTCGTCCAGGGCGGCTTCGGCGCGGTAAGCGGCGAACGTGGCCGACACGCGCTCGCGCGACGTGGTCGCCTCCTCGACCCGGGCCCGCGCCTGCGCGGCGACCGCGCCGAAGGTCTGGCGCGCGTCGCCCAGCCGCGTCAGGGCCGCGCGCGCCGTGCCGAGCTGCGCGCGCAGGGCGTCGGGCCGCACGCCGGGCTCGGCCAGCACGACCGGGCGGCACGCCGGAGCCGCGATCGACGTCGCCAGCACGATCTCCGGGCGCCACAGCGAGACGGCCGGGCTGCTCTTGAGGCGGCGGCGCGGTCCAGCGAGGTCCAGCGGGCGCTGACTCGGTGTCTTCATGGCGTTTCACAGATGGCAACGGAAGTGCCAGCCGGCGTGCGCGCCAAGCCCGCGGAATAGCAAACGTTGGAAAAACGACAACGGCGCGACGAACAGGGAGAAACTCCGGGGCCGGGAGGCCCTCCCGTCAGGGGGCGGAGAGCTTGAAGTCGCGGATCTTCTTGTTGAGCGTCTTGATGTCGACCTCGAGCACGCGGGCGGCCCGGGCCTTGTTCCAGCCGGTCGCGCCGAGTACTTGCTCGACGTGCCGGCGCTCGACCTCGGCCAGCGGCACCATCACCTCGCCGCCCTCGGCCGGCGCCGGCGCGCGCGACGTCGCGGCGGCCGGCGGCGGCGCGGGCGAGAACGCCGAGGCGCCGGCCACCGCGGCGGCCCGGGTGAACTCGCTCGGCAGGTCGGCGGCGCGCACGTCGGTGCCCTCGTGGAGGATCTGCAGGCGCTCGACGAGGTTGCGCAGCTCGCGGATGTTGCCGGGCCAGCCGTACTCGAGCAGCCGCTCCATCGCGTCGGGCGCGAAGCGCAGCTTCGCCGGCCGCCCCGGCGTGGCCAGGAAGTGCTCGATGAGCATCGGGATGTCGCCCCGGCGGCGGCGCAGCGGCGGCACCGGGATCACGATCGTGCTCACGCGATAGAACAGGTCCCAGCGGAAGCGGCCGTCGGCCGCCTCGCGCGAGAGGTCCTTCGCGGTGGCGGCGACGACGCGCACGTCCACGTGGAAGACGCGCTCCTCACCCACCCGGCGCACCTCGCCCGAGTCGAGCACGCGCAGCAGCCGCACCTGCATGGCCGGCGACATCTCGCCGATCTCGTCGAGGAACAGCGTGCCACCGTTGGCCGCCTCGAACAGCCCGACCCGTGAGCTGATGGCGCCGCTGAACGCGCCCTTCTTGTGGCCGAACAGCTCGCTCTCCAGCAGCGTGTCGGGCAGCGCGCCGCAGTTGATGGACACGAAGGGCCGCGACGCCCGCGGCGACTGCAGATGAATGCTCCGCGCCACCAGCTCCTTGCCGGTACCGCTCTCGCCCTGCACCAGCACGGGGCTGTCGCTGACGGCGACGCGCGCGATGACCGCCAGCACCTCGCGCACCTCGGGGCTCTGGCCCACGATCGTCGGCAGGCCGTCGCGCCGGGTGATGACTTCCTTGAGCGCGGAGTTCTCGCGCCGCAGCGCCTTCTTCTCGGCGGCCTTGTTGACGACCTCGCGCAGCTCGGCGTTCTTGCACGGCTTGGTGATGAAGTCGTAGGCGCCGAGCCGCATCGCCTCCACCGCGGTCTCGACGTCGGCGTGGCCGGTGAGGACGATGAGCTCGGTGTCCACCTCGGCCGAGCGGGCCCAGCGCAGGATCTCCAGGCCGGAGTGATCGGGCAGCTGCACGTCCACGACGGCCACGTCGAACTCCTCGCGGCCCAGGAACGTCATCGCCTCGGCGCCGGACCCCGCCTCGGCGACCTTGGCCCAGCCGTCACTCTCCAGCACGGCGGCCAGCAGGCCGCGCACGTCGGCGTCGTCGTCGACGACGAGCACGTGAATTCCGTCCACCATGCTGGCGCGATCATACCACTTCCGGTAGACTCTCCCTCTCAGGAGGACCGCCTCGAATGTCCCAGCCCCTGGGGCTCCGCATCGAGGGAGCCCGCCAGAACAACCTCAAGAACGTCTCGCTCGAGATTCCCCACGATCGGCTCACGGTCATCACCGGCGTCTCCGGCTCCGGCAAGTCCTCGCTGGCCTTCGACACGCTGTTCGCCGAGGGCCAGTGGCGGTACATCGAGTCGCTCTCGACCTACGCGCGCATGTTCCTCGACCGTGTCGACCGCCCGGACGTGGATCGCATCGACCAGATCCGGCCGGCCGTCGCGCTGGAGCAGAAGAATCCCGTCCGCACGGCGCGCTCCACCGTCGGCACCGCGACCGAGGTCTACGACTATCTGAGGCTGCTCTACGCCAAGATCGGCCGTGTCCACTGCCCCCAGTGCGGCCAGCCGGCCGTCTCGCACTCGCCGGACTCCATCGCCGACACGCTGCTCGCCGAGCACGCCGGGGCCCGCGCGCTGGTCACCTTCCCGCTGCCGCTGCCAGCCGGCCTGCCGGTCGCCGAGGTGTGGACCTCGCTCACGCGGCGCGGGTTCGCGCGCGTGCTGGTGGACGGCCGCCCCCACGACCTGGCGGCGCCGCCGCCGGCGTCGCTGGACGGCGCGGTGGCCGTCGTGCTGGACCGCCTCGTGCTCGACGGCGGCCAGCGGCGGCGCCTGGTGGAGTCCCTGGAGGGCGCGCTGCGCGAGGGCGGCGGCCAGGTCGCCGTCGAGCTGCTCGACGGCGGCCGCCGCGCGTTCGCCGAGGCCTTCCGCTGCGGCGACTGCGGCCTCGCGCTCGAGCGGCCGCAGCCGCTGCTGTTCTCCTTCAATCACCCGCTGGGCGCCTGTCCCGAGTGCAAGGGCTTCGGCAACGTGCTCAAGTACGACGAGGCGCTGGTCGTGCCGGATCGCGCGCGCACGCTCGCCGACGGCGCCGTCGAGCCGTGGACGCATCCCTCCGGCCGCTGGTACCAGCGCGAGCTGCTCAAAGCCGCCCGGCGCGCCGGCGTCGACGCCGGGCGCCCCTGGGAGGCGCTGGACGAGCCGGCCCGGGCGTTCGTGTACGAGGGCGACGGCAAGTTCCCCGGCATCAACGGCTTCTTCGAGGAGATCGAGGGCTACCGCTACAAGCTGCACGTGCGCGTGTTCCTCTCGCGCTACCGCAGCCAGTCGCCCTGTCCCGTCTGCCGCGGCGCCCGCCTGAAACCGCCGGCGCTCGCCGTGCGCGTGGCCGGGCTCACCATCGCCGAGTTCACCGCGCTCACGATCGACGAGGCGGCCACGATCCTCGGCGAGCTGAAGCTCAGCGCCTGGGAGGCGGCGGTCGGCCGCGAGATCCTGCGCCAGCTCAACGCCAAGCTGACCTTCCTGCTGCGCGTGGGCCTGGGCTACCTCACGCTCGGCCGGCAGACGCGCACGCTCTCGGGCGGCGAGGCCCAGCGCATCAACCTGGCCAACCAGCTCGGCTCGCAGCTGGTCGGCACGCTCTACGTGCTCGACGAGCCCTCCATCGGCCTGCACGCCCGCGACACGACGCGGCTGGCCGACCTCTGCCACGAGCTGGCCCAGGCCGGCAACACCGTGGTGGTCGTCGAGCACGACCGCGGCTTCATCGAGAGCGCCGACCACGTCGTCGAGCTGGGGCCCGGCTCCGGCGAGCGCGGCGGCGAGATTGTCTTCGCCGGACCGCAGGCCGAGTTCCGCAAGGCCACGCGCTCGCTGACGGCGCGCTACCTCTCCGGCCGCGAGGTCATCCCGGTGCCGCTCACGCGCCGCGCCGGCCGCCGGCATCTCACGCTCACCGGCGCCCGCGAGCACAACCTCAAGGACGTGACCGTCCGGCTGCCGCTCGGCACGCTGAGCGTGGTCACCGGCGTGTCGGGCTCGGGCAAGTCCACGCTGGTGCACGACACGCTCTACCGGGCGCTGGCCCGCGCGTTCAAGACCGAGTTCCAGTCGCCCGGCGCCCACGACGCGCTGCTCGGCGTGGAATACCTCAAGGGCGTGCGGCTCATCGACCAGGAGCCGATCGGGCGCACGCCGCGCTCCAACCCGGTGACCTACGTCAAGGCGTTCGACGAGATCCGCAAGCTCTACGCCGCGCTGCCGCGGGCCAAGGCGCTCTCGCTCGGCGCCGGCGCGTTCTCGTTCAACGTGCCGGGCGGCCGCTGCGAGTCGTGCCAGGGCGACGGCTTCCAGAAGCTCGAGATGTACTTCTTCGAGGACGTGTACGTCTCCTGCCAGGAGTGCGAGGGCCGGCGCTACCGTCCCGAGGTGCTCGGCGTGAAGTACCGCGGGCGCTCGATCGGCGACGTGCTGCGCATGACGGTGGATGAGGCGGTGGACTTCTTCGCCGCCCAGACCTCGCTGGCGCGCCGGCTGCGCGTGCTGCAGGACGTCGGCCTCGGCTACCTGCGCCTGGGCCAGCCCGCCACCACGCTGTCGGGCGGCGAGGCCCAGCGCCTGAAGATCGCCGCCGAGCTGGGCGGCCGCGCCACCGGCGAGGTGCTCTACATCCTGGACGAGCCGACGACCGGGCTGCACCTGGACGACGTCAAGAAGCTGCTCG
>DASSLH010000568.1:0-11465 GCA_035689625.1 Candidatus Methylomirabilota bacterium
CGGCGAACCACGCCGTCTCGCTCCACACCGGCGTCAGGCATGCGTGCCGTTCGACTTTGCTTTCATCCGTCAACATCTCTATCCAGGACATTCCATCTGGATTCGTCCACACGGGGTTGTAAACCCTGGTGAAGTACATCGCCAGCTTGCCCCGACCCTCGCGCAGAAAGTGCGGGAGCAGGAAGCTCATCTCGAAGAACGCCAGCGGGTACTCGCGCGGCATCAGCAGCTCGCTCCAGATCTTCCCCGGCGGCGGCATCATCGGCGGCGCCGGCACCGCCTTGTTCCAGGCGCTGGGCGCGGTGCCGCCGGGCGTGCCGACGGCGCCGGCGAGGACCACCAGCCACTCGAGCGCGCGGGCCACCTGCCAGCCGCCGAGGTTGCCGGCGGCGGTGTTGCGCCAGATGTGCGTGGCCAGCGCCGAGCCGGCCGCCCCGACCTCGCGCGCCAGCGCCACGATCGTCGCGGCCGGCACGCCGCTCTCGGCCTCGGCGAACTCGGGCGTGTAGCGCGCGTAGTGCTCGTCGATCGCGCGGTGGAAGGCCTCGAACGTCACCGGCAGGTCGGGGCGCTCCTCGCGCAGGTACTCCTCCCAGTTGATCCAGCGGCGCAAAAACTCCGCGTCGTAGCGCTTCTCGCGGATGAGGACGTGGGCCATCGCCAGCAGCAGCGCGGCCTCCGAGCCCGGCCACGGCGCCAGCCAGTAGTCCGCCATCGAGGCGGTGTTGGACAGGCGCGTGTCGATGACGGCGATCTTCGCGCCGCGCTGCTTGGCCTCGATGATGCGCTGGGCGTGCGGGTTGAAGTAATGGCCGGTTTCCAGGTGCGCGGACAGCAGCAGGATGAAGCGCGCGTTGGCGTGGTCGGGCGAGGGCCGGTCCATGCCGTGCCAGAACGCGTAGCCCGCGCGCGCGCCCGCCGAGCAGACGTTGGTGTGGCTGTTGTGGCCGTCGATGCCCCAGGCGTGGAAGACGCGCTGCAGGTAGACCAGCTCGTGGCCCGGGCGGCCGAGGTGGTACATCACCTCTTTCTGGCGGCCCTCCACGAGCGCCGCGCGGATGCGGCCGCCGATGTCGTCGAGCACCTCGTCCCACGTGACGCGCTGCCACTGCCCGGCGCCGCGCGCGCCCGTGCGGCGCAGCGGGTAGAGGATGCGCTCGGGGTCCTGCACCTGGTTGAGCGTGGCCGGGCCCTTGGCGCAGTTGCGGCCGCGGCTGCCGGGGTGCACCGGGTTGCCCTCGAACTTCTGGATCTTCAGCGTCTGCTGGTCCACGTACGCCAAGAGGCCGCAGGCCGCCTCGCAGTTGAAGCAGATCGTGGGGATCAGCGAGTAGCGGCGCTTGACCTTGCGCGGCCACGCCTGCGGATCCAGCTCCTCCCAGTCGTCCCAGCGGGCGGCCGGCGGAAAGCCGGCGAGCGCGCTCGCCGGCGTCAGCTCGCGCGCGGCCGGATGCAGCGGATCGGGCAGCGACGGAGTCATGGCTCTCCTAGCTCGAAGGGATCAACTCAACGGAATCGACTGCCCGGCCTTCACCCAGATGTCCTCCCAGATCCAGAGGCCGGCCAGCGCGAGGGCGGCGGCGGCCAGGCGCAGCGGCCAGAGGTCGAGCGCGTCGGCGGCGACGATCAGCGCGAACGGCGCCAGCACGCCGGCCACCACGACGCCGGCCCAGAACGCCCGGCGCCAGGGACCGCGCGTGACGAGCGCGGCGGCGCGGGCGACGTCCAGGTTGGCGTGCGTGACGCCGAGCTCGGAGAACAGCAGCACGCCGTGGAGCACGAGGAAGCCGAGCAGCGGCGCGTCGAGGATCGCGCCGGCCGCGGCGTCGCCGGTGATGACGGCGGCCAGCACGATCAGCGAGGCGGCGCCGGCCAGCAGCGCGGCGACCAGCAGGTGCGGCAGCAGCAGCGGGCTCTGCCAGAAGTCACGCCCCTCGGCCTGGCCGAACAGGAACGCGCTGTAGCCGGCCGTGGCCGCGCCGAGCAGGAGCCCGAGGAGGATCACCACGGTCGGCACCCCACCACCGCCGAGACCCCCGGTCAGCCACAGCGCGGCGACGAGGCCGTACGCGATGAGGATCCAGGCTCCGCGCGCCAGCCACGAGCGCGGGTTGGCCTTGAACAGGACGTAGAGGAAGCGGTCGGGGCGCTTGAGGTCGAGGACGAGCAGCGCCGTCGTGATGGCCAGGAAGACGAGCGCGAGCAGCGGCGCCCCCCAGCCGAGCCAGGCCTGGCCGCCGGCGTGCCCCGCGCGCTCGAGCGGCACCGTCATGGCGGCCGTCATCAGCGCGCCGGCCGCGATGGACTTCGTCCACAGGTACGCCGCCACGCGCCAGCCCCACGGCCGCGGCGCGTGCGGCGCGTCGTAGACCGTGCGGCTCACGGCGCCGTCGCCACCGCGCGCCTGCGCCTGGACGTCGGCGACCATCTGGATGAGGTCGCGCTCGGCGGCCGGGCGCTGGCCGAACACGAACGAGGCCTGCGGTCGCTGCAGCGAGGGCGCCAGCGCCGAGGCGTCGGCGCCGACGTAGTACACCTTGGGCCGCGTGCCCTGCTCGGGCTTGCGCACCTGCACCTGCTCGCGCGCCACCAGCCGCGCGATCGGCGTGCGCGGGTCGTCGAGGTCGCCGGCGATGATCGCCTGCTCGGGGCAGACGATCACGCAGGCGGGCTCGAGGCCGACCTCCACGCGGTGCGCGCAGTAGTGGCACTTGGCGGCGGTGTTGGTGGCCGGATCGATGTAGAGCGCGTCGTAGGGGCAACCCTGCATGCACGACTTGCAGCCGATGCAGCGCTCGCCGTCGAAGTCCACGATGCCGTCGGCGCGCCGGTAGAGCGCGACGGTGGGACAGATCGCCACGCAGGGCGCGTCGTCGCAGTGGTTGCAGCGCAGCACCGAGAAGTAGCGCCGGGTGTCGGGGAACGCGCCCTTCTCGACGTACTTCACCCAGGTGCGGAAGGCGCCCAGCGGCACGCGGTTCTCTTCCTTGCACGCCACCGTGCAGGCGTGACAGCCGATGCAGCGGCGGTGATCGATCACGAAGCCGTAGCGCACGCTCATCCCCCTCGCCGCCCGGTAAAATAACAGAACTTCAGTCGAGCGCGCTGACCACGCGCGCGTCCTCGTTCCACGTCGCCAGCGCCGCCCAGGCGATCAGCACGCCGAGCGTGAGCGCCAGGCTCGCGCCCCAGCCGAGCGTCGAGGGCAGGAACACCGCCCAGCCCAGCTTGCCGAGCGCGCCGCTGCCGGCCAGCGCCAGGCGCGTGAGCGACGCGCCCAGCGCGAAGGTCAGCAGCGCGAGCCAGAGCTTCACCTGGCCCTCGCCCGCCCGCCAGATCGCGCCGGCGCCGCAGCCGCCGGCCAGCGTCATGCCGATGCCGAACAGCGTGCCGCCACCAGCGCGCCGGCGCCGGCGGCGGCGAAGACCCAGTCGCCCCGGTCCTTGAGGTCGGTGAACTTGAGGATCGCGAAGCCCAGCACGCTGACCGCCAGCGCCAGCGCGGCGGCACGCGTGTGCTCGGCGTCGCCGGTCATGAACGGCTCGCGGAAGGCGCGCACCAGGCAGAAGCGCGAGCGCTGGAAGATCACGCCGAAGACGACGCCGAAGAGGAGGAAGATCCCCTGCGCGTGATACCCGGTGCGCGCGTAGAGGAACGGCGCGGCGAGCAGCGCGGCGGCGAGCACCGCCCCGGCGATCGGCTGCCGGCTCGGCACGTCGGCTGCCGGCGCCAGCCACACGCGGCGGCCCGCGCTCGACCAGGCGGGCCGCCGCGCGGTCTCCCAGAGCAGGTAGCGCAGGCCGAGGAACGCGCCCAGCAGCAGTCCCGCCATCATCGCGAAGCCGGACAGGCTCAGCGCGCTCACCGCGGAGAAGAAGCCGCCGATGTTGCAGCCGAGCGCCAGCATGGCGCCGGCGCCCATCAGCAGGCCGCCGGCCGCGCCCTTGATCGCCTCGCCGCGCGAGGGCACGCGCACGGCGAACTCGCGGCCGAGCAGCGCGGCGGCCAGGCCGCCGAGGAGCACGCCGATGTTGAGCAGCGAGCCGGAGTAGAGCCACGGCGCGATGAGGTCGCTGCGGTGCACGACGCCGAGGCCGGTGAGGATCCAGTCGCCCCAGTTGCGGGCGCCGTCGGAGGCCGTCCACGGGCGGTCGAACGCGAAGAGGAAGACGTTGACGGTGGCGACCAGAACCGCGGCGCCCCACACCGGCCACGGCCGGCGGAACACCGCCGCGTACTGGGCGGCGAGCGCGCCCATCAGCCTCCGGTCACTGCGCCCGCGGCACGCTCGCGGGCCGGCGCGTGACGCCGTAACCCGCCTTGACCCACGCGGCCATGCCGCCGGTGACGTTGTGCAGCCGCTCGACGCCGGCGCGCTGCAGGGCGCTGATGACCGTGCTCGAGCGCAGGCCGCCGGCGCAGACGACAGCGAGCGGACGGCCGCCCGGGATCTCGCCGCGGCGGGCGAGGGCCTCGAACATCGGCAGCGACAGCGCGCCCTCGATGTGCCCGTCGTCCCACTCCGAGGGCTCGCGCACGTCGATCACCTGGACGTCGCCGCCCTGCTCCAGCCACGCCGAGAGATCGTGCACGGTGATCTGTGGCGCCGTCGCGACGGGGAAACCCTCGCTGCGCCACTCGACCATGCCCCACTGCAGGAAGCCGGCGACCTCGTCCACGCCCACGCGCGAGAGCGCGGTGACCGCGCGGTCCACGTCGGAGGGCGCGCCCATGAGCAGCAGCGGCGCCCCCGCCGGGGCCATGCCGGCCACGCGCTCGGCGAACTGGGGGCTGTCGATCCAGACGTTCAGCGCGCCCGGCACGTGGCCCTCGCCGAAGTCGCCGACCTCGCGCATGTCGAGCACGCAGGCGCCCTGGGCCAGGGCCTCGCGCGCCTCGCGCGCCGAGTAGGGCCGCGGCTTGGCCGACACCAGCGGCACCAGGCCGCGGTTCTTGGCCACGATCTTCTCGAACGCGGCGGGCTTGGGCGGGATGCCGGCCATGATGAAGTCCACGAAGGCGCGCCTGTCGTCGAGGCGGAAGGCGGGGTTGAAGCGCCGCTCGAAGCCGATCGTCGAGCCGCCCTTGGACGACATCCCCTTGCCGCACGACGAGCCGCCGCCGTGGGCCGGATAGATCTCCACGAGATCGTCCAGCGGCCGCAGCACGCGGCGCAGGCTCTCGAAGATGTCCTCGGCCGCACGCTCGCCGCCGAGGTCCGGCCGGCCGACCGAGCCGACGAAGAGCAGGTCGCCGGTCAGCACGAACCACGGCTCCGGCCCCCGCGAGTGGTCCACCACGAAGATCGAGATCGAGTCCGGCGTGTGGCCCGGGGTGTGGGCGACGCGCAGCTCGACGTTGCCCACCCGCAGCACGTCGCCGTCGCGCAGGGGCTGGTGCTCGAACGCCACCCCGGCGGTGGCGTGCACGTGGATCGTCGCCCGGGTGGCCGCGACCAGGTCGCGGTTACCGGAGATGTGGTCGGCGTGCGTGTGGGTCTCGAGGATGTGCGTGATCCTGAGGTTCTTCTTGCGGGCGAAGCGCAGGTACTCGTTGACGCGGTCGCGGACCGGATCGACGACGACCGCCTGGCCGGCGTCGCCGCAGCCGACGAGGTAGCCGAGACAGCCCGAGTCCTCGTTGAGGAACTGCTGGAAGATCAATGCCCGGCGGCCTTTTCCTTCTCGGCCTTCGCTTCCTTGACGATCTTGTCGGCCTGCAGCGCCGGCACTTCCTCGTAGTGCGAGAACTCCATCGAGTAGGCGCCGCGGCCGCCGGTCATGCTGCGCAGGCTCGACTCGTACGTGAGC
Source organism: Candidatus Methylomirabilota bacterium (assembly GCA_035689625.1). Lineage (GTDB taxonomy): Bacteria > Methylomirabilota > Methylomirabilia > Rokubacteriales > CSP1-6 > AR5. Next base: position 5,811 of record DASSLH010000568.1, read on the forward strand.
ATCTCCGACATCGGCGCCGAGGCGTGGACGGTGGCCGTCTCGCCGGCCGGCTCCATGCCGTTGATGCGGCCGCGCCGCGAGTTGAGGTCGCCGATGATGTCGCCGGTGACCTCGGCCGGCGCCGTCACCTCCACGTTCATGATCGGCTCCAGCAGGATCGGCCGCGCCTCCATGAAGACCTTCTGCAGGCCCATCGACGCCGCGATCTGGAACGCCATGTCGGAGGAGTCCACGTCGTGGTAGGAGCCGTCGTACAGCGTCACCTTCATGTCCACGACCGGGTAGCCGGCCAGGATCCCCTTCTTCATGCAGTCGCGCACGCCCTTCTCGACCGAGGGAATGAAGTTGCGGGGGATGGCGCCGCCGAAGATGTCGTCCACGAACTCGAAGCCGCCCCCGCGCGGCATCGGCTCCACCTTGAGCCAGGTATCGCCGTACTGCCCGCGGCCGCCCGTCTGCTTCTTGTACTTGCCCTGCCCCTCGGCGCGCCCCTTCACCGTCTCCTTGTAGGGGATGCGCGGCGGCAGCAGGGTGACGTCCACGTTGTACTTGCGCTTCATGCGCTCGACCGTCATCTCGACGTGCATGCTGCCGACGCCGGAGATCAGCAGCTGCTTGGTCTCCGGGTCGAACTGGTGGTGGACGGTCGGGTCCTCTTCCTCGATGCGCGAGAGCGCGCTGGAGATCTTGTCCTCGTCGCCGCGCGACTTGGGCTGGATGGCGAAGTTGATCGCCGGCTCCGGGAACGTGATCCGCGGCAGCTCGAACGGATGCGCCTCGTCCGTCAGCGTGTCGCCGGTCGTGGTGTCCTTGAGCTTGGGCACCACACCGATCTCGCCGGGGCCGAGCGCCTCCACGGTCTTCTGCGTCTTGCCCGAGATCCACGCGATGTGCCCCATGCGCTCCTTGGCGCCGCGGGCGGGATTGAGCAGCGTGGAGTCGGCCCTGAGCGTGCCGGAGTACACGCGGAACAGCGAGAGCTTGCCGATGTGCGGGTCGGACAGCGTCTTGAACACGAGCGCGGTGACCGGCGCCCTGGGGTCGGGCGCGCGGGCGCCGGCCTGCTTGGCCTTCAGGTCGGTCCCGCTCACCTCGCCGCGGTCGGCCGGCGACGGGAACTCGTGCACGACGAGGTCGAGCAGGGCGTGGACTCCGATGGACTTCGTCGCCGCCGCGCACAGCACCGGCACGATCTTGCCCTGCGCGATGCCGGCTCGCAGCGCCTTGAGCATCTCGGCCTCGGCCAGCGAGCCCTCCTCGAGGTACTTGGCCAGCAGGTCGTCGTCGGTCTCGGCGGCGGCCTCGACCAGCTTCTCGCGCCACTCCTTGACGCGGTCGGCCGCCTCGGCCGGCACCGCCTGCTCGGTCGGCTTGCCGTCGTTGAACAGCGTGGCCTTCTGGCTCACGAGGTCCACGAAGCCGCGGAAGCCGCTCTCCTCCCCGATGGGGATGTGCACGGGCACGATACGGCCCTTGAGCCGGCGCCCCAGCGACTCCAGCGTGCGGAAGAAGTCGGCGCGCTCCCGGTCCAGGCGGTTGACGACGATGGCCCGCGGCAGCTCGAACTCGGAGGCGAACTTCCAGACCTTCTCGGTCTGCACCTGCACGCCGGCCACCGCGTCCACCACGACCACGGCCGCCTCCACCACGCGCAGGCCGGCACGGGCGTCGGAGATGAAGTCGCCGTACCCCGGCGTGTCCACCATGTTGACGTGATGGCCCTTCCAGTCGCACCACGCCACCGTGGTGTTGATGGAGATCTTGCGCTTGATCTCGTCCGGGTCGAAATCGGTGGTGGTCGAGCCGTCGTCGACCTTGCCGAGCCGCGTCACCGCGCCGGCCGCGAAGAGCATCGCCTCCACCAGCGAGGTCTTGCCCACGCCCCCGTGTCCGACGACGCCGATGTTTCGGATCTTGCCGATCTCGATCGTCATTGACCCGGCCTCCTGGACGCCCGTGGTGCGGTGGGGCGAATGCTACCATACCCGCCGCGGGCCCTCTGCACCGGCTACGGCCGCGCGAGCGCTCCGATCACCTGCGCGCGGACGGCGTCGGCGCCGCCGGTGAGATCGATCGGCGTCGGCAGCTCGGGCGGCGCGTACTTGATGCCGGCGCCGGTGAGCATGATCACGACGCGGGTGTCGGCGGTCAGCCGGCCGCGCTCCTTGAGGTCGCCGAGCGCGGCGATCAGCGCGGCGCCCTCCGGCGAGGTCCAGATGCCCTCCAGCCGGGCCAGCAGGTGCTGGGCCTCGACGATCGCGCGCTCGCTCACCGCCACGGCGTCGCCGTCCGACTCGCGCAGGATCTTCAGCATCTGGCGGCCGGCGAACGGCGAGGGCACCCGCAGGCCGGCGGCGTGTGTGGTCGGCGCCTCCACCGGCGTCGTGTTCTCGGCGCCCGCCCGGAAGGCGTTCACGACCGGCGCGCAGCCCTCGGCCTGGACGGCGACGAAGCGCGTGCGCCCGCTCACCCACCCCATCGCGCGGAGCTCGTCGAAGCCCTTGGGGATGCCGACGAGGCCGGTGCCGCCGCCGGTCGGGTAGAGCAGCATGTCCGGCAGCGTCCAGTCGAGCTGCTCGGCCAGCTCGAGGCCCATCGTCTTCTTGCCTTCCAGGCGATAGGGCTCCTTGAGCGTGGAGAGATCGAACCAGCCGAGCTCGGGCGCCACCGCGCCCACGACCCGGCCGGCCGTCGCGATCGAGCCCTCGATGGTGAACACGCGGGCGCCGGCGATGGCAGCCTCGGCGACGGCCGCTGGCGGCGTGCCGCGCGGCACGATCACCGCGCAGGGCAGCCCGCAGCGCGCCGCGTAGACGGCGGCGGCGCCACCGGCGTTGCCGGCCGAGGGAATGATGAAGCCGCGCGCGCGCAGCGTGCGCGCCTTCGTGATCGCCATGCCGAGGCCGCGGGCCTTGAAGGAGCCGGTGGGATTCTGTCCCTCGTCCTTGCCCCAGAGATGGCGCAGGCCGAAGTGCGCGGCTAGGCGCGGCAGCGGCAGCAGCGGGGTACCGCCTTCACCAAGCGTCACCGGCTCCTCGCCGTCGTCGAGCGGCGTGAGCTCGCGGAAGCGATACATGCCGGGCGGCCGCTCGCGCAGCGCCTGCCTGGTGACGGCGGCCTTCACGCGCTCGAGGTCGTAGCGCACGGCCAGCATCTGGCCGCACTTGTCGCAGACGGTGAGCGGGCGGCGGGGATCGTGGCGCTGGCCGCAGACCGTGCACTCGACGTGGCTGACGAAGCTCATGGGTTGACGATCTTGTTGCTCAGCACGCCGATCTTCTCGACCTCGGCCTCCATCCTGTCGCCGGCCTTCAGGAACGTGCCGAGCGCGGCGCCCACGCCCTCCGGCGTGCCGGTGGCGATGACGTCGCCGGGCAGCAGCGTGAAGCCCTGCGAGAGCACCGCGAGGCACTCGTCCACCGGGAAGATCATCTTCGAGGTGTGGCTCGACTGGCGGGTCTCGCCGTTGATGCGCATGGCGATGCCGAGCTGCTGCGGGTCGGGGATCTCGTCGGCAGTCACCAGCACCGGCCCCATCGGGCAGAACGTGTCCATGGACTTGCCGTGGAACCACTGCTGGTGCCGCTTCTGCACGTCGCGGGCGGTGACGTCGTTGATCACCGTGTAGCCGAAGACGTGGGCGAGCGCCTGCTCGCGCGGGATGTCCCGGCCGGCGGCGCCGATGACGACGGCCAGCTCGACCTCGTAGTCGAGCTCCTTGGTGGCCGCGTGGTGGATCACCTTGGCGCCGGGGCCGACGACGGTCTCCGGCGCCTTCGTGAAGTACACGGGATGCTCGGGCGCGGCGGCGCCGCGCTCGGCGGCGTGCTCCTTGTAGTTGCGGCCCAGGCAGAAGACGTTGCGCGACGGCCGCGGGATCGGCGCCTCCAGCCGCGCCTTGGCGGCCGGCACGCCGAGCTTGCGCTCGACCAGCGCGTTGAGGCCGTCACGCTTGAGCACGGCCTCGCCGTGGCCAAGGGCCTCGCGCGCCAGCCCCAGCGTCTCGGCGCCGCCGGCGATCAGCTCCAGCATCGTTTTCGGGAACCCGCCGCGCCCGTGGCGCACGGCGCCGCGCTCGCGGGCCAGGTCGGCCGCCAGCGCGCCCAGGTCGAGCACCGCCTCGTCGACGAGCGCGCCGATCCGCGGCTTGGACGAACCTCGGCGATAGGTCACCAGGCGCATGGCTCACCGCTCCTTCAGCAGCACGACGAGCAGCCGTGCCGGCTTCTTGGATTCGTTCAGCGAATAATGGACGTCACCGCGCGACGCCCAGACCGCCTCGCCGCGATGCACGACCTGCTTGCCGCGTCCCCTGGTCACCACCGCGAGCTCGCCGTCGAGCACGTACCCGAGCTCGCTGGCCGGCGCCTCGTGCTCCTCTCCCTTGAACCCCGGCGGGAACACGAACTCCATCACCTCCACCGCCTCGTTGCTCAGCACCCGCTTCTCCTCGACCTGCCCCTCCGCCCGCCCAGCCCCCGGCGCCAGCGCGAGACCGCCGGCGCCCGCAACCGCGAGGACCACGACGAGGCCGAGGCACATGGTCCACCCGCGCCGCCAGCGATTCAACATTGATGATTCCCTCCGACCGGATGATCGTTCCACGTTCGAGCGGCGGCTTTGCCGCCGCAATCCTGTCCTGGGGGGATGCAGGGAGGAGCACGCCGCGAGGCGTGCGACGACCGTCCAAGGGGGGCGAAGCCCCCCTTAGATAGACCTCCGCATGGCCGTCCGCTCGGGCATCTCCATGCCGCGCTCGCGGGCGGCCTGCGTCAGCTCCTGCGGCAGCGCGAAGCGGACGTCCTCCTCGACGACGTGGACCTCGCGCACCTTCACGCCCTCGCGGCCCAGCGTCTCCACCGCCTGGTGCACCAGCACCTCGGGCGTCGAGGCGCCCGCGGTGATGCCGATGCGGGAGGCGCCCTGCAGCCACTCGGGGCGGATGTCGCCGACGTCGTTGATGAGGTAGGCGCGGGTGCCGGCCATCTTGCCGACCTCGACCAGCCGGTTGGCGTTCGAGCTGTTGGTGGCGCCGATGACGAGCAGCACGTCCACGTCGTCGGCCAGGCGCTTGACGGCCGTCTGGCGGTTCTGGGTCGCGTAGCAGATGTCGTCGCGCGAGGGGCCGACGATCTTGGGGAACTTGCGGCGCAGCGCGTCGATGACGTCGCGGGTGTCGTCCACCGACAGCGTCGTCTGCGTGAGGTAGGCAACCTTGTCGGGATCGGGCAGCGTCAGCCGCTCGACCTCCTCCACGCTGTCCACGACCACGATGCGCTCGGGCGCCTCGCCGAGCGTGCCGATCACCTCGTCGTGGTCCTCGTGACCGATGAGGATGATCGAGTAGCCCTCGCGCGCGTAGCGGATGGCCTCGAGATGGACCTTGGTGACCAGCGGACACGTGGCGTCGATCACGCGCAGGCCGCGGCGCCGCGCCGCCTCGCGCACCGCCGGCGAGATGCCGTGGGCGCTGAAGATCACGGTGGCGTCGTCCGGAACCTCGTCCAGCTCATCCACGAACATCGCGCCCTTCTGGCGCAGCGTCTCGACGACGAGGCGGTTGTGCACGATCTCGCGGCGCACGTAGACGGGATGCGGCCACACCGACAGCGCCAGCTCGACGATGTCGATGGCGCGCTCGACGCCCGCGCAGAA
>DASSLH010000569.1:0-4690 GCA_035689625.1 Candidatus Methylomirabilota bacterium
GGATGACGCGGGCAACGTCCGCGGGCTGGCTCGGCGTCTTCATCTGCATCTGATAGAAGAGCAGCAGGCGCCGCGTGTGCACGGCATAGGGCGACGCCGGGTCGGCAAAGCGCCGCGCCTTGGCGAAGATCGGCGTGACGACGACGCCGGGCTCGACGATCGCCACGCGGATGCCGAAGCCCTGCACCTCCTGGGCGAGCGCCTCGCTGGCGGCCTCCAGCGCGTGCTTGACCGCGCAGTAATGGCCGTGGCCGGCGATGGCGACGCGGCCGCCGATCGACGACACGTTGACGATGGCGCCGCCGCGCCGGGCGCGCATGGACGGCAGCACCGCGCGCGTCACGCGGATCACGCCGAAGTAGTTGGTCTCGAACAGGCGTTTGACGAAGTCCAGCGGCACATCCTCGATCGGCCCCCCACCGCCGATGCCCGCGTTGTTGACCAGCACGTCCACGCCGCCCGCCTTGGCCATGACCTCGCCCACGCCGGCGTCCACCGAGGCCGTGTCGTTGACGTCGAGCGGCAGGACGCGGACCGGCAGCGTCTCGCGCTCGATCGCCTCGCGCAGGGTGGTGGCGCCGGCGGAATCGCGCACGCCCGCCCACACGTCGTACTTCTCGCGCGCGAAGTGCAGGGCGGTGGCGAGACCGATGCCGCTGCTGCAGCCGGTGACCAGGGCGACGGGCATGACGCACCTCCTGTCGGTCGCGGGTAGGGTAGCAGACGGCCGCCGTGGCGGCCGCGTAGTATCATGGTCACGAGGACATGACCATGAGGACGATGCCGGCCGGCGAGTTCAAGGCCAAGTGCCTGCGGGTGATGGAGGAGGTCAAGAAGTACCGCACCCCTGTCGTCATCACCAAGAAGGGCAAGCCGGTCGCCAAGCTGGTGCCGGCCGACGAGCCGAGGAAGGACGTGTTCGACTGCATGGCCGACCGCTTCACGTTCATCGGTGACGTCGAGTCGCCGGTCTTGCCGCCGATCGAGGAGTGGGATATGTCACGGCTCCCGTGGGCGGCCGAATTCCGGACGCCGCGGAAAAAGGGCCGGCGCTCCCGTCGAGGCAAACGGTGATTCTCCTCGACACGCATGCGTGGTTCTGGCTGGGCGTCCGATCCGAGCGGCTGTCGTCCGCGGCGAGAGCCGCAGTTACCGACGCCATGCGCTCCGGCGGACTCGGCATTGCGTCGGTCAGCCTCGTCGAAATGGCAATGCTGATCATCCTGGGCCGACTGACGCCGCGAGGGTCGCCGGAGGCCACGCTCCACGACTTCATCGAGATGACGGCGGTGTCCGTTCGCGAGATCACACCCGCGATCGCCATCCTGGCGACCCAGTTTCCCTCCGATGTCGCGCGCGACCCGGCCGACCGGATCATCGCGGCGACCGCCCGGGCCGAGGGCCTCGCCCTCGTCACGCGCGACGCCCGGCTTCGCGCCAGCCGGCTGGTCGAGACGGTGTGGTGACGATGGTAGGATCGAAGGGATGAGCGAGACGCCGGCGCCGAAGCCCAGCAACTTCATCCGCGAGATCATCCTCGAGCACAACCGGACCGGGCGGTTCGGCGGCAAGGTCGTCACGCGCTTTCCGCCCGAGCCCAACGGCTACCTGCACATCGGCCACGCCAAGGCGATCTCGATCGACTTCGGCATGGCCCGCGAGTTCGCTGGCCGCTGCCACCTGCGCTTCGACGACACCAACCCGACGAAGGAGAGCCAGGAGTACGTCGACGCGATCATGCGCGACATCCGCTGGCTCGGCTACGACTGGGGCGAGCACCTCTATCACGCCAGCGACTACTTCGAGCAGCTCTACCAGTGGGCCGAGCAGCTGATCCGCGCCGGCAAGGCCTACGTGGACGACCTCACGCCCGAGCAGATGCGCGAGCACCGCGGCACGCTGACGGAGCCCGGCCGGCCCTCGCCGCACCGCGACCGCTCGGTCGAGGAGAGCCTCGACCTGTTCCGCCGGATGCGGGCCGGCGAGTTCGCCGACGGCAGCCGCACGCTGCGCGCCCGGATCGACATGGCGTCGCCCAACATCAACCTGCGCGACCCGGTCATGTACCGGATCCGCAAGGCGACCCACCAGCGCACCGGCGACGCCTGGTGCATCTACCCGATGTACGACTGGGCCCACGGCCAGTCCGACTCGATCGAGGGCGTGACGCACTCGATGTGCTCGCTGGAGTACGAGGACCACCGCCCGCTCTACGACTGGTACCTCGACGCGCTCGGCATCTTCCATCCGCAGCAGATCGAGTTCGCGCGGCTGAACCTCAGCCACACGGTGATGAGCAAGCGCAAGCTGCTGCAGCTGGTCGAGCAGGGCGTGGTGGCCGGCTGGGACGATCCGCGCATGCCCACGCTGGCCGGCCTGCGCCGGCGCGGCTACACGCCCGAGGCGCTGCGCGACTTCGCCGAGCGCGTCGGCGTGACGAAGTCCGAGAACATGGTCGAGCTGGCCCACCTCGAGCACTGCCTGCGCGAGGACCTCAACCGCCGCGCCGAGCGCCGGATGGCCGTGCTGCGCCCGCTGCGCCTCGTGCTCGAGAACTATCCCGACGGGCAGGTCGAGGAGTTCGAGGCGGTCAACAACCCCGAGGACCCGGCCGCCGGCACGCGCAAGGTGCCGTTCTCGCGCGTGCTCTACATCGAACAGGACGACTTCCGCGACCCGGCGCCCCCCAAGTATTTCCGCCTCTCGCCTGGCGCCGAGGTCCGGCTGCGCTACGCCTACATCGTCAAGTGCACGGGCGTGGGCCGCGACGCCGCCGGCAACGTCACCGAGGTGCGCTGCACCCACGACCCCGAGAGCCGCGGCGGCGACAGCAGGGGCCGCAAGGTCAAGGGCACGATCCACTGGGTCTCCGCCCAGCACGCGCTCGACGCCGAGGTACGCCTCTACGACACGCTGTTCACCGCGGCCAGGCCGGACGACGAGGAGGACTGGACGCGCGCGATCAATCCCGGCTCGCTCGAGACGCTGCGCGGCGCCAAGGTCGAGCGCGCGCTGGCCGGCGTGGCGCCGGAGACGCGCGTGCAGTTCGAGCGCACGGGGTACTTCGTCGCCGACTGGCGCGAGCACACGCCGGCGCGCCCGGTCTTCAACCGCGCGGTCGGGCTGCGCGACACGTGGGCCAAGATCGAGAGCAAGGGCTAGCCGCCCGCCTCGCCACCGCCGCTGACGCCGCCGCCATCGCCGCGCTCGTGCGGCTGGCGTTCTCCACGCAGTCTCGTCCGACCGACCCGCCGCCCGGCGCCCTGCGCGAGACGCCCGGGAGCATCGCCCACGAGCTGGCGCGCGGCGGCGGCGCCGTCGTCGAGCGGGCCGGCGCGCTCGTCGGTGCTGTCCTCTGGGTGGAGGAGGACCGCAGCCTGCACGTCGGCCGGCTCTCGGTGCATCCTGCGCACCGGCGCCGTGGGATCGCGCGGCGACTGATGGACGAGGCGGAGCGCGAGGCCCGGCGCCGCGGCCTGGCACGCCTGCACCTGGGCGTGCGCCTCGTGCTCGAGGACAACCGCCGGCTGTTCGCCGCGTGCGGCTTCGTGGAGACGACGCGGCACGCGCACGAGGGCTTCAGCGAGCCGACGTGGGTGCGGATGGAGCGGCGGCTGGACGGCTAGCCGCGGCGGGCTTCGAGGGCGGCGAGCCGCTCGCGGATGTCGATGGCCACCCGGAGCTCGCGGTCCATTCCATAGGATACACTCGATCCTCGTGACCGAGCCCGTCGCGTCCTTCTTCTCGCTCACGCCCGATCGCGTGCTCGACGCGGTGGAGGTGGGCGGCCTGCGCAGCACCGGCCGCTGCCTGCCGCTGCGCGCGTTCGAGAACCGCGTGTACGAGGTCGAGCTGGAGGACGAGCGGCGTCTCGTCGTGAAGTTCTACCGCCCCGGGCGCTGGTCGCGGGAGACGATCCTGGACGAGCACGAGTTCCTGCGCGACCTGGTCGCCGCCGAGGTGCCGGCCGTCGCGCCGCTCGACCTCGGCAACGGCGCCACGCTGAACGAGGCGCACGGCATCTACTACGCCGCGTTCCCCAAGGTGCGCGGCCGCACGCTCGACGAGCTCGACGCCGAGAACCGCCGGCGCATCGGCCGCACGATCGGCCGCATGCACGCGGTCGGCGCCGCCCGGCCGGCGGCGCACCGCCCGCGCGTGGACGTGCAGCGCTACATCCACGAACCGCTGGAGGTCATCCAGCAGGGCAAGTTCATGCCCGACAACGTGTGGCCGCGCTACCGTGACGTGGCCCTGCGCCTCGCCGAGGCCGCCGCGCCGCTGCTGGCGGCCGTCAAGCCGCAGCGCATCCACGGCGACCTGCACTACGGCAACATCCTGTGGACGCCGGATCCGCTGCTGGTGGACTTCGACGACTGCGTGATGGGACCGCCGGTGCAGGACCTCTGGCTGCTGGCGCGCGGCACCACCGAGGAATCGCGCAAGATGCGCGAGGACATCCTCGAGGGCTACGAGCTATTCCGCGAGTTCGACCGCTCGACGCTGGCGCTGGCCGAGCCGCTGCGCGCCATGCGCATCGTCTACATGTCGGGCTGGATCGCGCGCCGCTGGGACGATCCCTCGTTCCCGCCGGCGTTCCCCAACTTCCGGGACGTGCGGTACTGGATGCAGGAGTACGAGGCGCTGGTCGGCATTGCCGAGCAGCTCTGAGCGCGTCGTCGCCGGCACG
>DASSLH010000570.1:0-3532 GCA_035689625.1 Candidatus Methylomirabilota bacterium
GCGCGGGCGGCGCCGGCGTCGACGGCGACGACGCGGGCGCGGGCGTGAGGGCTGCGCACGAACGCGACGGCGAGCATGCGGGGCAGCACGAGGTCGTCGAGGTAGCGGCCGCGCCCGCGCAGCAGGCGCGGGTCCTCCACCCGCTTCACGCGCGCGCCGGTGTAGCGGATCTAGCGGCCGCCTCTCACCCGCGGGAGCACCTCGCCCGCGATCAACTCCAGCTGCTCGACGCTCCAGTCGAGCGGGTTGAGCACGACGTGGTCGACGCCGCCGTCGAGCGCCGCGATGCGCGCGCTGATCCGGTCGGCTACCTCCTCGGCGGTGCCGAGCAGGTAGTAGGTCTTCCAGTAGTCGAGGTCCATGCCGGAGTACACCTTGAAGCGGGGCGCCGCCGACTCGGGGCGCTCGCCGGGCTTGAGCACCCAGACGAAGTTCGAGTACACGCGGCCGATGCGGCCGGGGTCGCGCCCGTCCTGGCGCGCGAACGCCTGCACCCTGGCCCAGTCGGCCTTGACCATCTCCGGCGTGGCCGAGGAGTGGGGCACCCAGGTGTCGGCATACCGCGCGATCCGGCGCAGGACCGGGTCGATGTTCGGCACCGTCTGGCCGTAGACCTTCTCGGATGGCTGGGTGCCGCCGCCGATCCAGATGGGAGGATGAGGACGCTGCAGAGGCTTCGGATCAACGGTCAGATGCTGAAACCGATAGTACTTGCCCTGGAAGCTGACGTCGTCGCCGGCCCACAGCGAAGTGATCGCCTCGATCGCCTCGCTCGTGCGCGGCCCGCGCTCGCGATACGGCACGTCCATGAGCGCGAACTCCTCCTCGTGCCAGCCGACGCCGATGCCGAGGATCGTGCGCCCGCCGGAGAGCACGTCCAGCGTCGCCCACTCCTTGGCGAAGTAGACGGGATTGCGCAGCGGCAGCACGAGGACCATCGTGCCCAGGCGGATGGTGCGGGTGACGCCGGCCAGCGCGGCCAGCGTCGTCATCGCCTCCAGCCAGGTGCAGGCGTAGGCCGGCGGCGTGAGCAGCAGGTGGTCGATCGTCACCGCGCAGTCGAAGCCGAGGTCCTCGGCGCGCCTGAGGTAGGCGCCCATGGCGGCCAGGGTCGCGGTGCGCGGGCCGAGCGCGAAGCTCGGGATGCGGAGGCCGTAGCGCATCAGAACTCGATCGCGGAGGACGGCAGGCGTGCGACGCCGGCGCCGGTCATGTCCTGCCAGGCCTTGGCGAGCGAGCCGCCCGCGTCGATGCCGCGGGTGGCGTCCTCGATGACGAGCGCCTCGAAGCCGGCCTTGCGCGCGTCGAGCGCCGACCACGCCACGCAGAAGTCGGTGGCGAGGCCGACCAGGAACACGCGCGAGAGGCCACGCTCCCTGAGGTAGCCGGTGAGGCCCGTCGGCGTCTTGCCGTCGGCTTCCTTGAAGGCCGAGTAGGAGTCGACCTCCCTGCGGTAGCCCTTGCGGATGATCAGCTCGGCGTGCGGGATCTTCAGATCGGGGTGGAGGTTGGCGTCGGCGGTGCCCTGCACGCAGTGATCGGGCCAGAGCACCTGGGTGCCGTACGGCAGCGAGATCGTCTCGAACGGCTTCTTGCCGGCGTGGCTGGAGGCGAACGAGACGTGCCCCGGCGTGTGCCAGTCCTGCGTGAGCACGACGTGCTGGAAGGCGCCGGCCAGGCGGTTGATCAGCGGCACGATCTGGTCGCCCTCCTTCACCGGCAGCGTCCCGCCCGGCACGAAGCAGTTCTGCACGTCCACCACCAGCAGCACGTCCTGCGGGCCGGGCTTGATCTTGCCCTGGCCGCGCGCGGGCGAGCCGACGGCCAGCGCGACGGCGGCGAGCACGACGGTCACGAGCAGCCGATCGAGGGTGATCATCGCAGTCCGTCCTCCTTCTTGGCCTCGTCCTTGGTGAGCCCCCCGATGCGCGGGTGCGGGCGGCCGCCGTCGGTGACGACGATGGCCAGCACGATCTCGTCGGCGCGCGGCGCGTCGGGCAGCCGCACCTCCATGGCGTCGTAGTGCGTGCGCACGAAGGCGGCGTCCTTGAAGTGCAGCGGCACGTCGATGGCCGTGCCGGGGCCGCCCAGCTTCTTGGCCGACGGGATGATCGCCTTGCCGCCGCCGACGGCGGCCCGCAGCGGCGCGCCGAGCTTGGGATGCAGCAGCGCGGCGGCGTGCTCGTACTCGCCCCGCTCGCCGACGATGGCGGCCTTGCCGTAGGACTCCGCGGGCGCGCCCAGCGCCTCGGTGGCCTTCTTGGCCAGCAGGGCGCCCAGCTCCTCGCCGGCGTCCACCAGCGGCGTGAGGTCGTCCACGAAGCGTCCCGCGAACGGATTCTCCAGCACGGCCACCGCCGCCGCCTTGCGCAGGGGCCGCCGGACCTCGCGGCCGCCGTCGCTGAGGATCTCCTCGACGATCGTCACCAGCTTGCGCAGCTTCGTCATGGGCTGTCTCCCAACCGGTAGAACACCAGGCCGTCCAGGAGCTTGGGATAGAAGTGCGTGGACTTCTGCGGCAGCACCTCGCCGCCGCTCACGACCGCCAGCAGCTCGCCCGGCGTCGTCGGCGCGACGAGGAACGCAAGCTGGTAGCGCCCCTCGCGGGCCAGGCGCACGGCCTCGGCCGCCTCGGCCGTGTAGTCCACGTGGGTGCGCGCGTCGAGCATCGCGTCGTCGATCCCGAGCAGCGGGCGCAGCAGGCCCTCGTGCAGGATCGAGACCGCCAGCCGCCGCCACGCCGCCGACGTGCCGGCCGGCCAGGCGATCCGCCCGGCGGCGTCCGGGCGCAGCGCGAGCGCGAACGCCTCGCCGCCGGCGACGACACCCAGGCGCGCGGGGGCCGGCACGAACGCCAGCGGATCGGCGAGCGGCGTCACGTCGAACCAGGACCGCGCCCGCTCGAGCAGCCCCGGCAGGGAGAAGCCGGCCACGCCGTGCACGAGGCGATGGTTGGGAAAGATCGTCAGGCCCGGCGCCTCCAGCGTGAAGAACGCCATCAGCTTGTCGTCGGCGTCGCGGTGCCTCCGCGCGTACTCGACCGCCGTCTCGTAGCGATGGTGGCCGTCGGCGATGATGACCTTCGCCGGCGCCATCAGCGCCTGGACCTCGGCGATGACCGCGGGATCGGTGATGCGCCACAGCCGATGGACCTCGCCGCGCAGGTCGCGCGCCTCGGCCACCGGCTCGCCCGACGGCGCGGTGGCCGCGCGCAGCCGGCCCTCGGGGTCGGCGGCCAGCATGAAGATCAGGCCGATGTCGGCGCCGGTGGCCTCCAGCAGCCGCATGCGGTCCTGCTTGGGGCCGGCGTGCGTGCGCTCGTGCGGCAGCACCACGCCCCGCGCGTACTCGCTCACCTCGCCCAGCGCCACGAAGCCGGCCCGCGTGACCTCACGCTCGCCCGCGCGGTATGTCTGCGTGTAGGGGTAGATGGCCGGCCACTCCTCGCGCGCCCACACGCCCTGGCGCAGCCACGCCTGCAGCGTCGCGTCGGCGCGGGCGTACTTGTCGACCGCCTCCCCGGGCCCGGCCT
>DASSLH010000571.1:0-2852 GCA_035689625.1 Candidatus Methylomirabilota bacterium
CGCGACGTCTGAGCAGGCGATCTCGGCACGGAGGGGGGCTCCGCCCCCCTTCCGACGGGCTGGCGCGGGCCATTCGGCCCGCGCCTGGCCCTGCCTCCCCCAGAGCAGGGATTGCGGCGGCAAAGCCGCCGCTCGAAAGCGGACCTCTGAACGCTCGCGATCCGCATGAGTGACGCCCGCCCGATCGAATCCGCACGATCGCCGCAACGCCGCGCCGTCGCCATCTGGCCGGCCGCGAGGTCGCGGGCGGCGCGCAGGCGACGCGAGATCCTCGTGGCGTGGGCGCTGGCGGCGCCGGCGATTCTCCTGGTGGTGGCGGTGATGGCGTATCCGGTGGGGTGGGAGGTGTGGGTCAGCTTCACGGGGCTGTCGGCGCGGAGCGGGGAGCGGGGGTTCGTGGGGATCGCGAACTATCGGGCGATGGTGGGCGATCCGTTCTTCTGGCGGGCGGCGGCGACGACGGTCGGGTACTTCGCGGTGACGACGCTGGCGAAGCTGGCGGTGGGGCTGGGGATGGCGCTGGTGCTGGCGCGGCCGTCGCGGCTGCGGCCGCTGGCGTTCGTGGCCGTGTTCCTGCCGTGGGCGTACCCGGGCGGCGTGACCGTCGTCGCCTGGTACTGGATGCTGAACCCGCCCCTGATCACCTCCTACAGCGTGGCGGCCGGGCACCTCAAGCAGGCGGTGGACGGCGCGCTCGGCACCGGCGCCTGGGCGTTCGCCAGCGTGGCGCTCTTCAACGTCTGGCGCGGCGGCTCCTTCACCGCGGTGTTCCTGCTGGCCGGCCTCAACGCGATCCCGACCGAGCTGTTCGAGTACGCGGCGCTGGAGACGCGCAGCGCGGCCCAGCGGCTGCGCCACGTGACGCTGCCGCTGCTGCGGCCGTTCGTCGCCCTGGCGGTGTTCCTGTCGTTCACCTCCGCGTTCGCCGACCTCGCCAACGTCTGGATGCTGACGGGCGGGCGCGTGATCTTCCCGGTCGTCGGCACCTACGCCTACTGGCTGGGCATCCACGACGGCCAGCTCGCCGAGGCGGCCGCCTGGTCGCTGTCGCTGGTGCCGCTGCTGCTGCTCGCCCTCGTCGTGCTCTTCCGCTGGTTCGATCCGGCGCCGGAGGCGACGGCGTGACCCGGGGACGCTGGCTGCACCGCGGGCTGCTGCTGGCGATCGTGCTGTACAGCCTGTTCCCGATCTACTTCATCACCGTGCAGTCGCTGAAGACGCCGCAGGAGGACGTCTTCGGCAGCCCGCTGTGGGTCCGCGATCCGAGCTTCGAGAACTACAGCGAGCTGTTCGAGGGCGCGGAGGCGCCGGTGCGCGGCTTCGTCGTGCTGCCGCGCGTGCCCTACGTCCGCTGGCTGGCCAACACGGCGCTCGTCCTCGCCGCCAGCCTGGCGCTGACGCTGGGCTGCGCGGTGGCCGCCGCCTACGCGCTGGGCCGGCTGCAGCCGCCGGGCTGGCGGCGGTGCCGCCGGCTGCTGTTCGCCAGCTACGTCATCCCGCACACGGTGCTGTTCATCCCGCTCTACCAGGTGCTGATCGCGCTGGGGCTGGACGACAGCCACGGCGCGCTGGTCGTCGTCTACGCGACGATGGCGCTGCCCTTCTGCGTCTGGCTGCTGTCGGCCTACTACCACCACCTGCCGCGCGAGATCGAGGAATCCGCGCTGGTCGAGGGCGCCTCGCGGACGAGCGCCTTCGCCCGTATCCTGCTGCCGATGAG
This sequence comes from Candidatus Methylomirabilota bacterium, assembly GCA_035689625.1. Taxonomy (GTDB): domain Bacteria; phylum Methylomirabilota; class Methylomirabilia; order Rokubacteriales; family CSP1-6; genus AR5. The sequence continues at coordinate 1,721 of DASSLH010000571.1, forward strand.
CCGCAACGTCCTCGTCGCCGCCGCGCTCTTCACCATCGGCACCGTGGGCCAGGACTTCATGCTGGCCTCGGTGTTCCTGCTCGACCCCGCCAAGCAGACGGTGGCGGCCGGGCTGGGCGTGATGGACGTGAGCCTCGAGGAGCTGGTGGCGGTGGCCGGCGTGAACGTCGCCGCCGTCCCGCTCATGCTGCTGTGCGCGCTGTTCGCCCGCGGCTACGTGCGCGGCCTCACGGCTGCGATGCTGGAGGGATCCTGACTCTCAGGATCCGGTGGAAGGCCGACTCGGCCAGGTAGAGGTCGCCCCGCCCGTCCACCGCGATGCCCTGGGGATCGGCGACGTGGCCGGCGACGGTCGAGACGGCCCCGTCGGGCGCGATCCGGAACACGCTGCCCACCTGGAAGCCGCCGCTCACGAACACGCTGCCGTCCGGCGCCGCCAGCATGTGCGTGCGCGTGTACTGGCCGCGCGGCAGCCGCGCCAGCAGGGACAGCGAGCCGTCGGCGGCCAGGCGATGCACGTCGCCCGAGGAGCTCAGCAGCAGCACGTCGTCGCTGCGGGGCAGCAGCGAGATCATCCGCGGGAGCAGGCCGCCGCCGGCCTTGCCGCCCCAGCCGCGGGGGAACAGGGGCGGCATCGTCGCCAGCCGCCGCGGCAGCGGGATCGTCGGGTCCAGCGTGAGCCGGAAGACGAGCGGCCCGCGATAGTCCTCGTCGCGGAACTGCTCGAGGCCGGCCGGCGGCCGCTGCTCGCCCTCCGTCAGCAGCGGATCGGCGAAGTCGACCAGCAGCAGGCGGCCGTGGGCGTCGAAGGCCATCGCCGAGCCGCCCACCAGCCGGTGGACGCCGGAGGCGTAGAGCGTGAGCTGCTCGTCGGCGGTCAGCCGCCAGACGCGGCGGCCGTTCTCCTCGCCCAGGAACAGGTCGTGCGTGCGGGGCTCGATCGCCACGCTGCCCAGCGTCGTGGACCGCGCGTCGCTGAACGGGATGTGGACCGCCGGGCGGCGCGAGAGGTCGGCGGGCAGACCGGCGTCGAGATCGACACGATAGATCTCCCCGGCGGCGTCACCCCGCCAGCCGGGGCTGAGGATGACCATGACCCGCCCGTCCAGCGCCAGCTCCAGCGGACGCGCCA
>DASSLH010000572.1:0-2390 GCA_035689625.1 Candidatus Methylomirabilota bacterium
AGGTCGTCGGCCGCGCGCGGCGGCGTGTCGGCGGTCTCCGTCCAGCCACGCCGCCGCTCGACGGCGAACGACGCCGGGGGCGTCACCGCCATGCCGACGCGGCTGCGCAGCGGCGCGACGTCGCCCTCGTCCGGCGGCGGCACGGTCCAGACCGCGGGATCCTCGACGAAATGCGCGCCGCGCGACCACGTGCCCTGCGTCGACCAGGCGGCCAGCGCCGTGAGCCACGGCAGCCGGGAGATCGCCACGTACGTCATGCCCAGCGGCCAGCGCGCGCGGCCCTTCAGCGTCATCGTGCACAGCCAGCGCCCGTCGGGCGAGATATCGCAGCGTTGCGCGTACACGCTCGCCCGGATCCAGGCGCCGGGCTCGTAGACGCCGCTCGCGACGTCCCAGCGGCCCACGTGCGTCCAGTCGCTGGGGCCCCGCCGCAGCACGGCCACGACCGGCGCGCGCGCGGCGGGGATCCCGAACAGCCGCGGGGCGACGGCGTCCCCGCGGCCAGGCGTCACCGCCCCACCGTGGCCTTGATGCTGCCGAGGTGCTCGTCCACGTGGCGGCAGAGCAGCCCCCCGGCCAGGTCGGCGACGCTCATCGCTGGCGCGCCCTGCAGCACCTGGCCGCTGCACGCGAGGGCGGCGTCGTCGAGCCCGCGCACCAGCGCCGCGGCAGCCGCCGCGTTCTTCTTGTGCAGTGCCAGCGTCTCCGCCTTCGTGCAGCCGGCCTGCTCCCGGGCGTGCTGAGCGTTCATCTCGTCGAGCGCCGACATCGGGATGTTCGGGCCCGGCTTGCCCTCGGCCAGCGTCTTGATGAGGCCGCCGATGATCTCGTGGGCGACCGCGATGTGGTGCGCGACCACGCCGACCGGCCACTTCTCGGCGGCAGTCGTCTTCTTCCAGTCGGCGTCGCCGACGCGCTCGATGACCGCCGTCGCTTCCTGCGCCTTGGCCTCGGCAGGGATGATACCGCACTCTCAGGTGAGGACCATCTGGGTCTGGGTCGTGAGCGACAGCAGGCGGCCGCTCTCGTCGGTCACGCGCGTCTGCCAGACCATCGTGCGCCGCCCCCGGTGCAGCGGCGTGGCCTCGGCGCGCACGATGCCGCCGCGGCCGGGCGCGAAGAAGTTGGTCTTGGACTCCAGCGTCGTGGTCGTCGCCCCGGCGGGCAGGTTCAGCACGGTGGCGGCGGCGCCGACCGTGTCGGCGAACGCCATCAGCGTGCCGCCGTGCAGGCTGCCGCCGACGGTCGTCAGGTCGGCGCGATAGGTGAGCTCGGCCACCAGCCGCTCGGGGCTGGCCTCCACGAACCGGATGCCCAGCGCCTCCGCCAGCGTGCCCTTGAACTGTTCGGTGATCGCCGCCGCGTCCATCGGTCCTCCTCGTGGGATCGGGGCCCGGCCGCCTGCTTACAGGAGCTCGACGAAGACGGAGTCCGAGACCAGGAAGCCGGACTCGGTGAGCGCGACACGGTCGCCGTCCTCGGCCAGCACGCCGGCCTGGCGCCACGCCGCCAGCCGGCGGGCCAGCGCGGCGTCGCCGGCGGTGCGCTCGGCCAGCCACGCGCTCGGCACGCCGTCGCGCAGCCGCAGGCCGAGGATGAGGCGCTCACCCAGGCGCTGGCGCGACGTCAGGCGCTCGGCGGTGTCGATCGGCAGCGCGCCGTCCTCCAGCGCCGCGCAGTAGCGCGCCAGGGCCTTGACGTTGCCGTAGCGCGCGTCGCCGACGAAGCCGCAGGCGCCCGGCCCGCAGGCCAGGTACTCGGCGGCGTGCCAGTAGATCTGGTTGTGGCGCGAGCGGAAGCCCGGCCGCGCGTAGTTGGAGATCTCGTAGTGCTCGAAGCCCCGCGCTGCCGCGGCGCGCGCCAGCGTCCAGTACTGCTCCACGATCGTCGCCTCGGCCGGCAGCGCGGGCGCTCCCGTCGCCGCCCACAGGCTGCCGGCGTCGAGCGTGAGCCCATAGGCCGACAGGTGCTCGGGCTCCCACGCCAGCACGCCGTCCACGCTGCGCGCCCAGGTCGCCGCGTCCTGCCCCGGCAGCCCGTACATCAGATCGACGCTGACGTTGTCGAACCCCGCGCTCCTCACCGTTTCGAACGCCCGCCGCGCCCCGCTCGCGTCGTGCAGCCGCCCCAGCACCGGCAGGATCGAGTCGTCCAGCGCCTGCACGCCGAGGCTCACCCGATTCACCCCCGCCGCCCGGTACGCCCCAAGCTTGTCGACGCTGACGCTCTCCGGATTGCACTCGACGGTGACCTCCGCCGCCGGCGCGAGGGCGAATCGGCTCCGGACCGCGTCGACGATCGCCGCCATGTCCTCCGCGCTCAGCAGCGACGGCGTCCCGCCTCCGAAGAAAATTGTTTCCAACGAAATCGCGGAAGCCCAGGCCGCTGTC
>DASSLH010000573.1:0-4413 GCA_035689625.1 Candidatus Methylomirabilota bacterium
GGGACGGCGGGGGCCGTCGAGCGGGCCGGCCGCCTCGGCGTCGATGCGATCACGGAGAGCGGGGGATGACGCCGTCGGTCTCCGATGTCGCGATCATCGGCGGCGGCCCCGGCGGCTCGACGGTGGCCACGCACCTGGCCCGGGGGGGGCTGTCCGTCACGCTGTTCGAGCGCGACGTGTTCCCGCGCTTCAAGGTCGGCGAGTCGCTGGTGCCGGCCACGATGCTGCTGCTCGAGCGCCTCGGCGTGCTGGAGCGCGTCGAGCGCAGCGGCTACCAGATCAAGTACGGGGCGACGTTCCTCGACGAGGAGACCGGCTACGGCCACACGTTCTACTTCCTGCGCGGCATGGCCTGGCCGCACTGGACGTACAACGTGCCGCGCGCGGACTTCGACGCGCTGCTGCTCGATCACTCGCGCAAGCAGGGCGTGGTCGTCCAGCAGCCGGCCGGCGTGATCGACGCGGCCTTCGACGCCGAGGGCGTCACGCTGCAGGTGGCCAGCGGCGAGGATCGCTTCACGCATCGCGCGCGCTTCCTGGTCGACGCCAGCGGCCGCGACGGGTTCCTGGCCGGCCGGCTCGGCCGGCGCGAGCGCGTGCCCAACCTCGGCAAGGTCGCGCTGTTCGCCCACTATCGCGGCGCCGATCGCTTCCCGGGCGTCGAGGAGGGCAACGTCCGGATCTACCTGTTCGACGGCGGCTGGTTCTGGTGGATCCCGATGGCCAACGGCGTCACCAGCATCGGCGCGGTGCTGCACGCGCGCGTGGTCCGCGAGCACGCGGGCTCGCCCGACACGCTGTTCGAGGCGATGGTGCAACGCTGCCGGTCGGTGGCCGATCACCTGGGCGGCGCCGAGCGCATCACGCCGATTCAGCGCACCGCCAACTTCGCCTACACCAACGCCCCGGTGGTCGGCGACCGCTTCCTGGTCGTCGGCGACGCCATCGCGTTCGTGGACCCGATCTTCTCCAGCGGCGTCTTCATCGCCATCCGCAGCGGCGAGCTGGCCGCCGAGGCGATCCTGGCCGCCTTCGCCGACGGCCGCTTCCGCGCGCGGCGCTTCGCGCGCTACGAGCGCCGCGTCTGGCGCGGCGTGGCGCCGTTCTTCAAGTTCATCAACAAGTACTACGAGCCCTCATTCATGGACCTCTTCCTGCGCCCCAAGGACGCCTTCGGCATGGTGCGCGGCGTGCTCAACGTCCTCTCGGGCGGCAGCTTCATCCGCATGCCGCTGCGCGTGCGCCTGTCCCTCACGCTGCTCTTCACGCTCGCCCGCATCAACACCTTCGGTCGCCGCCGCAGCGGCAAGCCCATCGAGTCGCGGCTCGAATGGTAGCGCGAGCCGCAGCCGGTCGGCCGAGCCGCCGGCGAGGCCCTGGCGAGGCGAGCCTGTGAACGGAGGCGCGCGAGCCGCAGCCGGTCGGCCGAGCCGCCGGCGAGGCCCCGGCGAGGCGAGCCTGTAATCGCGATGACGAAGGTCCTGCGCGAGTACGGGTTCACCATCGCCGGCATCGCGATCGGCGTGGCGGGCATCGTCGCGCTGGGGGCGATGGGCGAGCGCATCGTGCGCTTCATCGAGGGCGGTGACCGCTTCGTGCTCGGCCAGATCTCGGTGGCCGGCAGCGGCATGGGCATGGGCACCGGCTTCACCGCCGGCGGCCTGCTGCCGGTCTCGGCGATCCGCGCCATCGCCGAGGTGCCGGGCGTGGCGGGCGTGCAGGCGCAGGTGATGCTGCCGCTCAATCCCTCCACCTCGCAGTTCATGACGCTGACCCAGGAGCTGATCCTGGGCGTGGACCTCTCGGTGCCGACGCCGAACCGCCAGTTCCCGCGCCTGCCGGTGCGCGCGGGCCGCGACCTGGGCGCCGGCGATCACGGCGTCGCGGTGGTCGGCGCCTCGTTCGCCGCCTCCCACGGCCTGCGCGTGGGCGACCGGCTGCCGCTGGAGGGCGAGCCCTTCGAGATCGTCGGCATCCTGGAGCGCACGCTGACGGCGCCCGATCGCTTCGTCATGATGTCCATCGAGGACGCCCGGCGGCAGTGGGTGGCCAAGGACCGGCTGCTGCGCACGGTGATTGCCTCCGGGGCCGCCGCCGTCAACGCGGCCGACCTGAACACCGGCACCGCCGTCGGCTGGCGCGACGGCGAGGATCCCGACGCCGTCGCCCATCGCATCGCCGAGCGCGTCAAGGGCGTGAACGTCCAGATCCCCAGCGAGCTGAGCGGCCTGCTGCGCTCGTCCACCGCGTTCTTCTCGGCGCTGCTGGTCGGCCTCGGCGTGCTGGCGTTCGTCATCGGGGGCCTGTCGCTGGCCAACACGATCGCCGCCGCCGTGTTCGAGCGCATCCGCGACTTCGGCGTCAAGCGCGCGCTGGGCGCCACCGACTGGCAGCTCGGCCGCGAGGTGCTGGCGGAGGCGCTGGCGGTGACGCTTTCGGGTGGCATCGCCGGCGTCGGCATCGCGCTGCTGCTGGGCGCCGGCGTGGACCGCTGGGCGGCGCGCACCGGCCAGCAGCTGTTCCTGTTCTCCGGCCGCTTGCTCGGCGGCGCGCTCGTGTTCTCGGTGCTGCTGGGCGCCGCGGCCGCCGCCTACGCGACGCTGCGCATCGTGCGGCTGTCGCCGGCCGAGGCGATCCGGCGCGGTGCTTGAGGCGCGCGGCCTCGTGAAGTCCTACCGCGCGCCCGACGGCGGGCCGATCCGCGTCCTCGACGGCGTGGACGTCGCGGTCGGCGCCGGGCGGCTGGCCGTCGTCGTCGGCGCGTCCGGCTCGGGCAAGAGCACGCTGCTCAACGTGCTGGGCCTGCTCGAGGACGCCGACGCGGGCGAGGTGCGGCTGGGCGGCGAGCGCGTGAGCGCGCTCGGGCGCTCGGCCAAGGGCCGCGCGCGCGGCCGCTTCATCGGCTTCGTGTTCCAGACGTTCCTGTTGCTGCCCTCGCTGACCGCGCTCGACAACGTGCTGCTGGCCGCGCGCTACGCGGGCCGGCCGGCGGCGGACGCCCGCCGGCGCGCGCGCGAGCTGCTGGCCGAGTTCGGCGTGGTCGAGCGGCAGGCGCACTACCCGCCGCAGCTCTCGGGGGGCGAGCAGCAGCGGGTGGCGTTCTGCCGGGCCGTGCTCAACGACCCTCCGGTGCTGCTGGCCGACGAGCCGACCGGCAATCTCGACGACGCCAACGGCCGCGTGATCCTGGCCGCGCTGCGCGCGCGGGCCACCGCCGGCGCCGCCGTGGTCGTCGTCACCCATCGCGCCGACGCGGCCGCCGGCGCCGACGCCGTGTACCGTATGCGCGCGGGGCGGCTCCAGGCCGCGCCGCCGCAAGGAGGAGCCCCATGAGGACGCTGGTGCGCGTCGCGATCCTGGCCCTGCTGCTCGCCGTCCCGGCGGCGGCGGCCGGCCCGGTGGAGTTCACCTACAACGCCGCGGTGGACCGCGTCTGGGACAAGACGGAGGGCGTGCTCAAGGTGCTCGGCTGGGACATCGACAAGGCCGACCGCAGCGTCGGCATCATCACCACCGACTCGCGTCGCGTGGAGGGCGAGAATTACGGCGTCTACGAGAAGGGGCTGCGCCACCGGCTGCAGATCAACGTGCGGGCCTCCGGCAGCAACCGCACGACCGTGAGTATCGAGCGCACGGTGTTCAAGCGCGAGCGGATCCTGTTCGTGGACAAGGACGAGCCCGTCAACGACAGCAGCACGCAGGTCGAGAAGGCGCTGCTCGACGCGATCGGGAAGGCCCTGTGATCAAGACCGCGCTGCTGGTCCTCGTGGCCGCCGTCTTCGGCGGCACCGGTCACGTCATGCTCTCCAAGGGCATGAAGACCGTCGGCGATCTCACCGAGGCGCCGGCCGGCCGGGTCGGCGGCATGGTGACGCACGCCGTGAGCAATCCCTGGCTGCTGCTGGGCGTGACGCTGCAGGCGACGTTCTTCGTGATGTACCTCACGCTGCTGTCACGCGCCGACGTGAGCAAGATCCTGCCGATGACCGCGTTCGACTACGTCGTGGTCGCCGTGCTCGCCAGCGTCCTGCTGGCCGAGCCCATCACGGCGGCGCGCTGGACCGGCATCGGCTTCATCGTCCTCGGCGTCATCTTGGTCGCCCGCACCTGAAGACCCTCGCCGTCTCGCTCGTCGCGGCGGCGCTGGCCGTGGCGGCGGCCGCGCCCCTGCTGCTGTCGGGGCTGGGCGGCCCGCCCTTCGACGATCCCGGCGAGGGCATGCACGCGGAGATCGCGCTGGAGCTGTGGGGACGGGGACCGGCGCTACCGCTCACCCTCGACGGCGCGCCCTACGTGGACAAGCCACCGCTGCTCTACGCGCTGCTGGCCGGCGCCTTCGACCTCGCCGGCGCCACCGAGCGCAGCGCGCGGCTGGTCTCCGCGCTGGCCGCGCTGCTCGCCATCGGCGCCACG
>DASSLH010000574.1:0-7872 GCA_035689625.1 Candidatus Methylomirabilota bacterium
TTGACGTCCACCTTGGCGGCGATCCGGAGCGGCAGACCGACGCGCCGGGCGATCTCGATCGCGAGGTCCACCTGCTTTTCCGGCGAGCAGCGGCCCAGGAACGCCAGGTAACCGCGGTCCTCGGCCGCGAAGGGGTAGCGCCCCAGGGGGTGGCCGTGGTACACCGTCCCCGCCCAGTGCATGCCGAGGTCGGCGAGCGGCCGGCGCTGCGCGTCGCTGATCGAGACCAGCGGGACGTCGCGGAAGTGTCGGTAGAGCGGCCGCAAGGGCGCCAGGTCGAGACGGCCGTGCATCGTGTGCACCATGGGCGTCGGCAGCACGTGACCGAAGGGGAACGCGAGATAGTCGATGTGGCTGTGGATGAGGTCGAACTCGCCGGCGTGCGCGCGCACGACGTCGAGCTGGCGAATCGTGTCGGCGCCCAGCAGCTCGCGCGTCGAGGGCTCCAGGCGCACCGCGCGGTCGACCACGGGCACCAGCCGGGCCGCCGTGCGCGAATCACCGCTGGCGAACAGCGTGACCTCGTGACCGCGACGGACCAGCTCCTCCGTGAGGTAGGAGACGACGCGCTCGGTGCCCCCGTACCCCTGCGGCGGGACGGACTCGAAGAGAGGCGCCACCTGAGCGATCCGCATCGAGGAAACGACGATGTGCAAGACGATTGCCACCGAGTGAGAGCCGGACGCCGCGCATGATCGCGCAGACGGCCGAGGTTCGCGAGCAGCACCGCTTCGACGTCGCCGCGCTCGAGCGTTACCTGGCCGCCCGTGTTCCGGATTTCCACGGCCCGCTCGAGGTGAAGCAGTTCCGCGGCGGTCAATCCAACCCGACGTATCACCTCCGCGCGGCCAGCCGCGAGTACGTCCTGCGCCGCAAGCCGCCCGGCAAGCTGCTGCCCTCGGCGCACGCCGTGGACCGCGAGTACCGCATCATCACCGCGCTGCGCGACAGCGGCGTGCCGGTGCCGCGCACGTGGGTGCTCTGCGAGGACGACGCCGTGATCGGCACCGCGTTCTTCGTGATGGACTGCGTGCACGGGCGCGTCTTCTCCGATCCCGCGCTGCCCGGCGTCGGCCCGGCCGAGCGCCGGGCCATGTACGACTCGATGAACACGGTGCTGGCCCGGCTGCACACGGTGGACTACCAGGCGGTCGGCCTCGGGGACTACGGCAAGCCGGGGAATTATTTCAGCCGCCAGATCCATCGCTGGACCCAGCAGTATCGCGCCTCGGAGACCGAGCGCTTCGAGTCGATGGAGCGGATCATCGAGTGGCTGCCCGCCCACCTGCCGAGCGACGACACCACGACGCTCGTGCACGGCGACTTCCGTCCCGGCAACCTCATCATGCATCCGACCGAGCCGCGCGTGGCGGCCGTGCTCGACTGGGAGCTGTCCACGCTCGGCCATCCGCTGGCGGACCTCGCCTACAACATCATGCCGTACCGGCTCGGCATGGAATGGGACGGCTTCCGCGGCAAGGACCTGGCCGCGCTCGGCTTGCCGACCGAGGAGGCGTACGTCGCCGCCTACTGCAAGCGCGTGGGGCGCGCCAGCATTCCGGGCTGGGACTGGTACGTCGTCTTCGCGATCTTTCGCCTCGCCGCCATCGCCCAGGGCATCATGGGCCGCGTCATCGCCGGCACGGCCAACGATCCGCACGCGCGCTCGCGCGGCGAGCGCGCCAAGCCGCTGGCCGACGCCGGCTGGACGATCGCGCAAGCCATGCGCTGACCGCGACGTTGCCGCGCCGGAGCCGTCGCGGCGCATCGTCGGCGTCGCGCGGCTCGGGATGCGGCGTGTCGCGGTGGACGGGTCGTGCCGGGGGCTGTGAGACCCGTTTCCCGCCTTGCATCAACGCACGCCCCCCAGCCGGATGGAGCCCAGCCGAGGCGGGGTCGAGGCGGCCTGAGACATCGTGGTGCGAACAGCCCCCGGCACGGCCCGGCCGCCGCGACGCGCGCGGCACCGGGCCTCGTGCGGGGCCTACGCGACTTCGAACAGTCCGGCCGCTCCCATCCCGCCGCCGATGCACATGGTGCAGACGACGTAGCGGGCGCCGCGGCGCTTGCCCTCGATGAGGGCGTGGCCGACCATGCGCGAGCCGCTCATGCCGTAGGGGTGGCCGATCGAGATGGCGCCGCCGTCGACGTTGAGCTTCTCCATCGGGATGCCGAGCTTGTCGCGGCAGTAGACGACCTGGACGGCGAAGGCCTCGTTGAGCTCCCAGAGATCGATCTGGTCCATCTTGAGGCCGGTCCGCTCGAGCAGGCGCGGCACGGCGAACACCGGGCCGATGCCCATCTCGTCGGGCTCGCAGGCCGCGACGGCGAAGCCACGGAAGATGCCGAGCGGGGAGAGCCCGCGGCGCTCGGCCAGCCGGGCGTCCATGACCACGCACGCCGAGGCGCCGTCGGAGAGCTGGCTGGCGTTGCCGGCGGTGATGTGGCCCTTCTCGCCGGTCACCGGCTTGAGCGCGGCCAGGCCCTCACGCGTGGTGTCGGGCCGGTTGCCCTCGTCCTGCGTGAGCGTGACCGGCTCCTCCCGCGACTGGCCGCTGGCCTTGTCCACGACGATCTTCGTCGTCGGCAGCGGGACGATCTCGTGGCTGAAGCGTCCCTCGCGCTGGCCGGCCGCGGTGCGCTGCTGGCTGGCCAGCGCGTACTCGTCCTGCGCCTCCCGCGTGATGTAGTAGCGCTTGGCCACGACCTCGGCGGTCTCGATCATGGACATGTAGATCTCGGGCTTGTGCTCCTCGAGCCACTCGTCGCGGAAGCGGTGCAGGTTCATGTGCTCGGTCTGCACGAGCGAGATCGACTCCAGTCCGCCCGCCACCATGATCGGCACGCGATCCACGATCACCCGCTGGGCGGCCATGGCGATCGCCTGCATGCCCGAGGAGCAGAAACGGTTGACGGTCACGCCGCCGGTGGTGACGGGCAGCCCCGCGCGGATGGCGGCCTGGCGCGCGATGTTGTTGCCGGTAGCGCCCTCGGGCAGCGCGCAGCCGAGGATGACGTCCTCGACCTCGCCCGGCTCGACGCGCGCGCGCTCCACCGCGTGCCGGATGACGTGGCCGCCGAGGTCGGCGCCGTGCGTGTTGTTGAAGGCGCCCCGGTAGGCCCGGCCGATCGGGGTGCGGGCGGTCGACACGATGACGGCGTCTGCCATGGCGATCTCCTTAACGTTGGCTCGCCTCGCCTGCGGCTGCGGCTCGCACTGCCACGTCTCTCGCTAGACCGCGGCGGTGACCATGATCTCGACGAGGTACCTGGCGTTGGCCAGGCGCGCCTCGACGGTGGCGCGGGCCGGCGTGTTGCCGGGCGACACCCAGGCGTCCCACACCGCGTTCATCTCCTCGAAGCCGCGGATGTCGGCCAGGAAGATCGTCGCCGACAGGAGGTTGACCTTGCTGCTGCCGGCGGCGGCCAGCAGGTCGTCGATCTTCTTGAGTACGGCTTCCGTCTGCGCCTTGACCGTGGCGCCGTCGGCGACCTGGCCGGCGAGATAGACGGTGTTGTCGTGCACGACCGCCCCGCTCATGCGGGGTCCGGCGTTGAGACGCTTCACGCTCATGGCGGTCCTCTCTCCGGTGAGACGTGCGAACGGGTATCCATAATGACACACTTGCCGGCCTCGCGAGCGCTCCGGTAGAGTGCACCGCGTGGACGCCGAGACCCGCGAGTACCTCGATGCGATGCGCGCCGAGATCGCGGCGCGCTTCGACGCCCATGACGCGCGCTTCGACGCCCATGACGCGCGCTTCGACGCTCATGACGCGCGCTTCGACGCCCACGACACGCGCTTCGACGCCCACGACACGCGCTTCGATGCGCACGACGCGCGGCTCGACGAGCTGCGCAGGCACATGGGGGTGCTCATCGAAGCCGTGCGCGACGACGTGCGCGCCCTCGCGGAGGCGGTCGCCGGCAACACGGAGGCCATCACCGATCTTCGCGCCCGGCTCGGCGCCGGCTAGCCCCGCGGCGTCAGGCCGAACGCGTCCGCCAGCAGCGCGTAGGAGCGCAGCCGCGTCTCCCACGACTCCGTGATCGTCACCACCACGGCCTCGTCCACGCCGTACTCGGCGGCCAGCGCCTCCAGCGTGGCCCGGCACTGCGCCGGCGTGCCGGCGATGCGGCGCCGGCGCGCGTGCTCGACGATGGCCCACTCGCGCGGCGAGTACTGGTAGGCCTCGGCCTCGGCGACGGTGGGATAGCGGCTGAGGCGGCCGGTATAGAGCCGCACGATGAAGAGATCGCGGCTCTGGGCCAGGCGACGCGCCTCCTCCTCGGTCGGCGCGCACACGACGAAGACCGCCACGCTGGCGCGCGGCTCGGCCAGCAGCGCGGAGGGCTTGAAGGCGCGCGCGTAGGCGCGCGTCACCTCGCCGCCTCCGTCGGCGTTGATGAAGTGCGCGAACGAGAACCCGGTCCCGAAGTGCGCCGCCATCGCCGCCGACTGGTCGCTGGAGCCCAGCAGCCAGACCTCCGGCACCGTCGGCCCGGTCGGCATCGCCAGCACGTGCGCGAAGGGGTGCTCGGGTGGCAGCGTGCCGGAGAGGAATCCGAGCACGTCGGCGACCTTCTGGGGGAAGTCGTCCACGCGGGGCATGTCGCCGGAGACGAGCGCGCTGGCGGTCAGCTGGTCGCTCCCCGGCGCGCGGCCGATGCCGAGATCCACGCGCCCCGGGTGGAGCGTCTCCAGCACGCGGAAGCACTCGGCCACCTTCAGGGCGCTGTAGTGCTGCAGCATGACGCCGCCGGAGCCCACGCGGATACCCGACGTCACCGCCGCGATCTGCGGGATCAGCACCTCGGGGCTCGGCCCCGCCAGCGCCGGCGTGGCGTGATGCTCGGCCAGCCAGTAGCGATGGTAGCCGAGGCGATCGGTGGCCTGCGCCAGCGCGAGCGTCTCGCGAATGGCGTCGGCGGGCGTGGCCCCGCTGCGCACGGGCGACTGGTCGAGGACGCCGAGACGGAGCATTGCCGTGAAGCATATGCTATCAGTGACACGACAAGGAGGACCGGATGACGAGCGAGGAGCTGGCGACCTTCATCGAGCGGCGGCGGCGATTCGTCGAGGCCATTGGCGACGGCCTGGCGATCGTGCCGGCGGCCGCGGAGACCGTCCGCAACAACGACGTCAGCCATCCGTTCCGCCAGCACTCGGACTTCTACTTCCTGACCGGCTTCGACGAGCCGGACGCGGTGGCGCTCGTCAACCCGGCCCACGCCAAGGAGCGATACGTGCTGTTCGTGCGGCCCCGCGACCGCGAGCAGGAAGTGTGGACGGGCCACCGGGCGGGCGTGGAAGGGGCCGTCGCCGTCTACGGCGCCGACGCTGCCTATCCCCTCGAGCAGCTCGACGCCAGGCTGCGGGAGTACGCGATCGAGCGCTCGACGCTCTTCTACCGCCTCGGCAACGCCGCCTTCGACCCGCGCGTCATCCGGCTGGTCGCCGACCTGCGCGCGGCGCGCGCCCGCGGCTTTCCGGCGCCGACGCGCATCGAGGACCCGGGGCCGATCCTGCACGAACTGCGGCTGCGCCGTTCGCCGGCCGAGCTGGCGCGCCAGCGACGCGCGTGCCAGATCAGCCGCGACGCCCACATCGAGGCGATGCGCTACGCGCGGCCGGGGATGCACGAATACCAGGTGCAGGCCGCGCTGGAGTTCGTGTTCCGCGCCGAGGGCTCGCCGCGCGACGCCTACCCGTCCATCGTCGCCTCGGGCCCGAACGCGTGCATCCTTCACTACGTCGAGAACCGGCGGCGCCTGGAGGACGGCGACCTGCTGCTGATCGACGCCGCCTGCGAGTACGGCTATCACGCGGCCGACATCACGCGCACCTTCCCCGTCAACGGCCGCTTCAGCGGGCCCCAGCGCGCGATCTACGAGATCGTGCTGCGCGCCCAGCTGGCCGCCATCGCGGCGGCCAAGCCGGGCGCGAGGTACGAGGTCGTACACGACGCCGCCCGCCGCGTGCTCACCGAAGGCCTCGTCGGGCTGAAGCTGCTGCCGCGCGGCGTGACCGACTCGCTCGCCATGCATCACTACCGCGAGTTCTACATGCACGGCACCGGCCACTGGCTCGGCATGGACGTCCACGACGTCGGCGACTACCGCATCATGCGGCAGTGGCGGACGCTCGAGCCCGGCATGGTCTTCACCGTCGAGCCCGGCCTCTACATCGACCCCGAGCGCGAGTCGGCCACCTTCCACCTGCGCGAGTACAGCGAGGACGAGATGTGGGAGCGCCGCCTGCGGCTGGGCCTGGCGGCGGCCAGGAAGCTCGAGGACGAGGAGAAGGCCAAGGCCGAGACGATCAGCCACCCGATCCCGAAGGAATTCCGCGGCATCGGCGTCCGCATCGAGGACGACGTCCTCGTGACCGCGGGCGGTGTCGAGAACCTCACGCTCGGCACGCCGAAGACCATCGACGAGGTCGAGCGCGCCTGCGCCGAGACACCCCGCCTGCCGCGCTGAGCGCGGTGCTATGATCGTGGGCACTCGTCGCCCAGGAAAGGGCCCCCCATGAGAGAAGCCGTCGTCGTCGCCAGCTCGCGCACGCCGCTCGCCAAGTCGGGGCGCGGCTCGTTCAACATGACGCTGCCGTCCGACCTGGCCGCCCACTGCATCAAGGACGCGCTCGGCAAGGTGCCGCAGCTCGATCCCAAGGAAGTGGAGGACGTGATCCTCGGCTGCGGCCAGCCGCACGGCACCCAGGGCCACAACATCGCGCGCGTGTCCGCCATGCGGGCCGGGCTGCCGGTGAGCGTGGCCGGGCTGACGATCAACCGCTTCTGCTCCTCCGGCCTCAACGCCATCGCGATCGCCGCCAACTACATCGTCAACGAGGGCGCCGACGTCGTCTTCGGCGGCGGCGTGGAGTCCATCACGATGATGGAGCGCGACACCAAGCCCAACCCGTGGGTAAAGGAGCACCTGCCCGGCGTCTACATGGTCATGGGCGACACGGCCGAGGTGGTGGCCAAGCGCTACAAGATCAGCCGCGAGGTGCAGGACGAATACTCGCTGCTCTCGCAGCAGCGGATCGCCCGGGCCCAGCAGGAGGGTTTCTTCAAGGAGGAGCTGGCGCCGATGCACGTCACCCGCGCCGTGCTCGACAAGAAGACCGGCGAGAAAACGGGCGAAGAGCCGTACTACGTCGACAAGGACGAGTGCAACCGCCCCGACACGACGCTGGAGGGGCTGCTGAAGCTGCCGCCGCACTTCGACAAGACGAGCGGGCAGGGCACGGTGACGGCCGGCAACTCGTCGCAACTCTCCGACGGCGCCTCGGCCACGCTGGTGATGTCCATGGAGCGCGCCAAGGCGCTCGGCATCAAGCCCAAGCTGATCTTCCGCGGCTTCGCGGTGGCCGGCTGCGAGCCCGACGAGATGGGCATCGGGCCCGTCTACGCGGTGCCCAAGCTGCTCAAGCGCCATGGCCTGCGCATCGAGGACATCGACGTGTGGGAGCTGAATGAGGCGTTCGCCTCGCAGGTCGTGTACTGCCGCGACAAGCTGGGCCTCGATCCGGCCAAGCTCAATCCCAACGGCGGCTCGATCTCCATCGGCCACCCGTTCGGCATGACGGGCTCCCGCATGGTCGGCACCATCGCCAACGAGATGCTGCGGCGCAAGGCCCGCTACGGCGTCGTCACGATGTGCATCGGCGGCGGCCAGGGCGCCGCGGGGCTGTTCGAGGCCTGCAACTGACGACGTCCCAGCGCGAGAAGCTGATCGAGCAGTACGCGGCGGGGCCGGCGCGGCTGAAGGCCGCGCTGGCCACCGTCCCCGTGGCGGCGCTGACGTGGCGTCCAAAGCCCGGCGAATGGTCCGCCCACGAGGTCGTCGTGCACTGCGCGGACT
>DASSLH010000575.1:0-12615 GCA_035689625.1 Candidatus Methylomirabilota bacterium
CTCCGCCCAGGGGCTCGCGCACGCCGCGCGCGGGATGCTGGCCCAGGAGGGCTCGCAGGTGATCGACGCGCTCGGCGGCATCCGGGTGCCGACGCTGATCATCGTCGGCGACCAGGACCAGCCCTTCCTGGCGCCCTCCGAGTACATGGCCAAGAAGATCCCCGGCGCGCGCCTGGCCGTCATCCCCGGCGCCGGCCACTCGTCGAACCTCGATCAGCCGGAGGCGTTCAACCGCGCGCTGAGGGAATTTCTGACCGTGCTCGCGTAACGACGCGAGCTAAATGCGCGCGAGTGGCGGGGTGACGCCGACCAGCGCGGCGTAGATCGCGCGGGCCAGGCGCGGCAGGTCGGGATCGCGCGCGCCCATGACCAGGATCGTGTCGCCCGGGCGCGCCTCGCCGACTGCCCAGCGGCGGGCGGCCTCGTGGTCGGCGGCGTAGGCGCAGGCGATCTCGGCCGGCAGGTCGGCGGCGAGCGCGCGGCTGGAGATGTCCCGGGCCACCGTCCCGCCCGCGTAGAAGATCTCCGCGTAGCAGAACCGGTCGGTCGCGCGCAGCAGCGAGGGCAGCAGCTCCTTCAGCTCGGGGCGCAGGAAGCGCGCGGGGCCGAAGCCGTGCGGCTGGAAGATCGCCAGCACGCGCGGGGCGCCCGTCTGCGCGGTGCCGATGGCCGCGCGCAGCTTCTCGGCGTTGTGCGCGTAGTCGTCCACCACGCGGATGCCGGCCGCCGTGGTGCCGATCACCTCGAAGCGGCGCGCCACGCCGGGGAAGCGCCGCAGGCGCTTCGCGACCGCGCGCGGCTCCAGCCCCAGCTCGATGGCGATGACGGCGGCGGCCGCGGCGTTCTCGAGGTTGTGCAGGCCGGGCTGCGGCACGTCGAGCGAGAGCGCGTCGCCGCCGTAGGTGAGGATCCCGCACGCGCGCGCGGGACCGACGCTCAGCACCTGCAGCGGCGCGTCGGCGTCGGTGGCCACGCCGTAGGTGAAGGCCTTGAACCGGCGCGCCAGCGCGGCGGCCTCGGCGCAGCGCGCGTTGACGAGCAGGCGCCGGCAGTTGCCGGCGAAGCTGGCGAACTGCACGCGCAGCGAGGTCAGCTCGGCGTGATCGCGGCTGACGTTGTGGACGACGCCGATCGTCGGGCGGTAGCCGACCAGCGTGCCGTCCGACTCGCAGGCCTCGACGACGACGGGCCCGCCGGCCGGTCCGGCCGTGAAGCAGGCGCCGGCGCCCTCGCCGGCCAGCGCCGCGCCGCCCAGGACCGTGGCCGGCATGCTGCTCTCGCGCAGCAGCCAGGCCACCATGCCCACGATCGTGCTCTTGCCGCTGGTGCCGGCGACTGCCACCCCCGGCTGGCCGGCGTTGACGACCTCGGCCAGCAGCGCCGGGCGGGGGACGCACTCGATGCCCAGCGCGCGTGCGGCGCGCATCTCCGGCGTGTCGGGCTCGACGGCGCTGGAGTAGACGAAGCGCTCGACCTCGCGCGTGATCGCGCGTCCGTCCTGGGGGACCAGCGTGACGCCCGCCTCGCGCAGCCGGGCACCGACCTCGGCGCTCTTGCCGGCGTCCAGCGCCCGGTCGGAGCCCTGGACGGCGTGGCCGCGGGCACGCATGAGCTGGGCCAGGGGGCTCATCCCGACGCCCGCGACGCCGGAGAAGTGGTAGCGGACGGCGGGAGAGCCGGCGAGCATGCCGGCGCCCGCTGCAGCGGGAATGCCAGATTCGTGTCGGGGCGCGGCCACGATTTACCGCGAGTTTAGGGGCGAGCGTCAGCGGCGGCGAAACGTTTTCTGTCCCGGCGTCGCCTCACACTGTCCAGCGCCTGACAGGCGCTGGCGTATCATGCCCGCCATGAAGACCACCCCGAACGTCCGCGGCCACGCCCTGGTCGTCCAGCCGGGCGACGCCCCCTCCTACTGGCAGCCGGTCCCGGCCAACGGCCACGCCGACCCCACGCTGACGCCCGCCGTCACCGGGTTCGAGGGGCTGTCCATGGGCTACCAGACGATCGCCCCCGGCGGCCACGTGCGCGAGCACTCGCACGGCCAGCAGGTCGAGCTGCAGATCTGCTTTCGCGGCCGCGGCCGGGTGGTGGTGGACGGCGTGAGCCACCCGCTGGCGCCTGGCACCGCGTGCTTCCTCGGCTACGACGTCAAGCACGAGCTGATCAACGAGGGCGCCGACGACCTCGTCATGCTGTGGGTGATCACGCCGCCGGGCCTGGAGGACTTCTTCGAGGCCATCGGACGCGCGCGGCAGACGGGAGAGCCGGCGCCGGCGCCGTTCGCGCGGCCGGCCGACGTCGTCGCCGTCGAGCGCGCGATGGGGATGAACGACACGCGAGCCGACGGCTGATGCCCAAGGTCTCGATCGGCGACGCCGAGATCTACTACGAGGAGGCCGGCGCCGGCGAGCCGCTGCTGCTGGTGCCGGGACTCTCGGGCCAGGGCTCCTTCTGGGCGCCGCAGGTCGAGGCGTTCAGGCGCGACTTCCGCGTGATCGTGCACGACCATCGAGGCGCCGGCCGCAGCACGCACTCGCCCATCAAGTACTCGGTCGAGCAGATGGCCGACGACGTCCTGAAGCTGATGGACGCGCTCGGCATCGCCTCCGCCCATCTCGTCGGTCACTCGACGGGCGGCGCCATCGGCCAGGTTATCGCCCTCGATCATCCCGAGCGGCTCCGGAGCCTGGTGCTGTCGGCGACGTGGGCCGGACCCGACCCGTACTTTCGCCGGCTCTTCGAATCGCGCAAGGGCGTCCTGCTCGGCCAGGGCCTCGAGGCCTACCTGCGCGCCTCGGTGCTGGTGCTGGCGCCGCCGGACTGGGTGAGCCGCAACGACGCCACGATTGCCGAGCTGCACCGCGCGCAGGCGGCCTCGTGGCCGCCGGCCGAGATCGTGGCCAGCCGCATCGACGCGATCGTGGCCTTCGACCGTCGCGCGCGGCTGGGCGAGATCCGCGTGCCGTCGCTGGTGATCGTCGCCCAGGACGACTTGGTGACGCCGCGCTTCTACTCCGACGAGCTCGCCAAGGCCGTGGCCGGCGCCGCCTACGTCGTGCTGCCGGGCGGCGGCCACTACGCGCCGCAGATCATGGCCGAAGCGTACAACCGCGCCGTCGGCGACTTCCTCCGCGCCCACCGCGGCCGCTAGAGTCTCCCAAATAGATTGCGAGCGTCTAGGACTGCTGCCGCAATGATCAGCCTGATTCTCGGTTTGGCGCTCTTGTTCCGGGAGAGCGACGCCCAAATGGAAACCGCTGATAAAATCGTGGCCGTAATAAGCGGCACAACCGTAATGCTCCCGGCGTAGGCGTTCGCTCGATAACCTACGGCCAAGTACCGAAAGACTTTGTGCAGCGCCGACCCTCTCCGGGTGTGCCGGCGCCGACTGTAGAGCCCGGCATCACGTACACGATGACGGCTATGGTACGTGGCCTTGGTATTGGTAAATTCATCTACGCCGGCCGAACACAAGAGCTTCTTAGCCGAACCCGCCGATCGCGTACGAAGCGTATCTGAACTGGTGGTACCAGGCGAACTACGACGCTTCGATCCAGAGCGACGACGCGAGCCGGGAGTCCGTCGGCATCGCCTGAAGCTCGCGCACGGGCGACAGCAGCAGCCAGAGAAACGACAGCAGCATCCCGCCGCACGCGACGACCAGCGTCAGTGGCACACCGATCACGCCGCCGAGCCCGCCGCCGATCAGCGCGCCGACGGGCCTCGCGCCGCCGGCGAGGAACCAATACGTCGCGTTGACGCGGCCTTGTAACCGATCGGGCGTGATCGCTTGCCGGAGGCTGATCGCGTTCACCCAGTAGACGAGCAGCGCCATCCACTGCGCGAACTCCGAGCCCACGATCATCGGCAGCGCGATCTCCGGAACGAACACGGCGAGCGGCACCATCAAGCCGGTCAACCCGAAGGCGAGCTGAGCGCCGATCATCGTTCGCCCCGTTCCGTAGCGCCGCGTGATCGGCGCGGCCACGATCGAGCCGAGCAGCGAGCCGACGCCGCCCGTCGCGAAGACCATGCCGACGCCGACGGCGCTCAGTCCGAGGTGGCGCGTCATGTAGAGCACGTAGACGGCGTTGAACATGCGCCCGAACAGGATCGTCGTCGCCGAGCATCCGGCGAGCGCGCGGCGGACGCGATCGTGGACCACGACTCGCCATCCCTCGCCGATCTCCGCGACGACGCCCGCGTGCTCGTCGCGCCTCTTGGGCAGGGAGTCGTTCGCGCGCGTCCAGGCGATGAAGAGCGCCGAGCCGACGAACGACACCGCATCGACGAGTACCGCGAACGGCGCGCCGAGCATGCTCACGAGCACGCCGCCGAGACTCGCGCCCGCAACTTGCGCCGCGGCCGACGTCGTCTGGATCTTGCTGTTGCCGTCGACGAGATGCTCGCCGGTGACGAGCGACGGCACGAACGACAGATGCGCCACGTCGAACAGCACGGTGAGCGAGCCCGTCAGCAGCATCACGACGTAGAGGAGCTCCATTCGCAGCATGCCGGCGACGAACGCGAGCGGAATCATCGACAGCAGCAGTGCGCGGCCGAGGTCGGTCGCGATCATGACGGGCCGGCGCCGCACGCGATCGACCCACACACCCGCGAACAACCCGACGAGCAGCACCGGCGCGGATCCGGACGCCGCGAGCAATCCCATCTGCCACGGCGTCGCGTGCAGCATCAGTGCGGCGATCAGCGGCAGCGCGAGCGCCGTCACCTGCGAGCCGACATCGGAAATGCCGGACCCCGCCCAGAATTTCAGGAACTCACGATGACGCCAGAGCGCGGAAGCCATGACCGCCGACTATATCAGCGCGATCAACGTCGTGCGCCGTCCCGATCAGCGCCGGCCGCGTCCTGGTGAGTTTCTCACCTGCCGGAGCGTAGACGGGATAAAGGGGATAAAGCGGGATTTGCGATTTGGGCCGATCTTCATCCGGCAACCCTCCGCCTGAACACGGACCGGTACAGCTTCATCGCCGATTCCGATCCGGCCTATTTTCGTAGCGCGAGCGTCCTGATGGCGCCTCCGACGACACAAGGTGGCCGGTCATCGCCGCCCGTGGCGACACTTCCGCCGCCGGCCAGCGCGTCAAGTCGTCTGCCCCGATCATGTCGGATGCCACGCCAGCCGCTCGATGCGCCGGAGAATCTGGCGAAACAACGGCCCTGTCAAGTAGCTTTCCGCGAGCTGCAAGGTGAAATACCGAGCGGGCCGGATCAGCCGTCCCGCGGTCTTGATCAACCGCTGTTAGAGACTCGTCAACGACCAGTCCTGAATGGTAACGGGGAGCACGAGCCGACGTAGCAGGTTGCCGAGATTGTAGGCAATGACGCCGAGGAGCAACCGTACCTCGTTGGCCCGGAAGCGGTGACAGGAGAGCCGGGTCCAGTGGGTCGCGGTCTTGCCTTCCTTGATCCACTGCTCCGGCGTCCCGCGCTGGTTGTAGAAGCGCACAACGGCCCGATTCGTGCCGGTCAAAGTGGTGACGATGAGCCCCACCCGCGGGAAGAGTTCGCCGAGATGATGCTCAATCTTCGCGATCACGCGGCGCGGGCGGTCCCAGGAAGCGGCCTGGTACTGGAAGCTGCGGTAACGGACGAGCGGCGCGTGACTCGGTCGGCCGCGGGGCCTGGTGAGCAGGTCCTCGATCTGCCGCTCCAAGACGTCGTTGGCCGGCAGCCGGATCGCGTAGCGCACTCCGAGGCGTTCCAGCGCCTCGTACAGCGCCGGCAGAGCGAACGCGGCGTCCGCGCGGACCACCACGGTCTGCCGTCGCCGACGGTAGCGATCAATGATGGGCAGGAGGACCTCGTCCCAGCCCTGGGCGCTGTGGACGTTGGCGGGCGCTGAGTGATTATGGCCCGATCGATGTTTGTCTTCGTCGATAGCCGATCCTAGCCCGCCCGCTGTAATTCCGACACACCACGCCGGAGTCCCGGGCACCGCCCTTGCTCCATCCAGGGGCAAGGGAGATTTCCTGTGAAGGCTTCAGCGCTCGGCTTCGGGCTCGTGCTCGTGACGGCGGGGATGGCGTTCGCGCAGGCCAGCGGGCCGGCGGCGCCGGGGGTGCCGACCACTCCGAACTCCACGACGTCCCCCGGCACCGCCGCGTCGCCGAGCACGCCGGCGGTCGTGCTGCCGCCGGCGCTGGCTCCCGGCGTCGCGACGGGCACGACCGCGCCGATCTTCGATCCGCGCATCGCCGTGCCGCCGGTCAATCGCAGCATCGACCCGCGCACGGGCTCGCCGGCCACCGCGCCCGCGACCGACCCGCGCATGGGGCTGCCGACCGCGGCGCCGCCGAACGATCCGCGCTCGGGCGTGCGCACGACGACGCCGACGCCGATCGATCCGGCCACCGGCCTGCCGGCCACCGCTGCGATCACACCGGGGATGCCGACGACGCTGTCGCCGACCGCCGTCACGCCGGCGGTGCCGACCACGCCCGCCGGCGCGCCGAACGCGGCGGTCATCGACACCACCACCGGCCTGCCGGCCGGCACGTTCGCGATCGATCGGCGCACGGGCGTGGCGATCGACGTGGCCACCGGCCAGCCGATCACGACCGCGACGCTCGACACCCGCACCGGGCTCGTCCTCGACCCGACGACCGGCCTGCTGACCAACCCGACGACGGGCCTGATCCTCGATCCGCGCACGTCGACAATCCTCGATCCCACCACCCGGGTGGCGCTCACGATGCCGGTGATCGATCCGCGCACCGGCCTGCTGGTGGACTCGCGCTCGGGGCTGATCATCCAGCCCAGCACGGGCCTGCTGATCGATCCCGCCACCGGCGCGGTGCTCGATCCCCGCAACCTGCAACCCGTCTCGGCGTCGCCGAGCAGCGGCCGCTGACGAAGGAGCCAGTCATGAACGCGATCGTCCTCGCGCTGGCCGCGCTGCTCCTGGCGGCGGGGCCGGCGCTGGCGCAGCTCGGCTCGACGCCCTCGCCGCCGCTGCCGCCCTCGAGCACGCCGTCCACGGCGGCCCCGCAGTCGCCGACGGGCACGCTGCCGCCGACGACCACGCCGCAGCCGTTCGGCACGCCGTCGCAGGTCAATCCGAGCACGGGCCTGCCGAGCAACGAGCCGAGCGTGGATCCGCGCACGGGCCTGCCCTCGGCCTCGCCCTCCACGACGACGCCGGGCGTGCCGAATCCCACGACGCTGCCCCCGCCGGTGTGGTCCGCGCCGAGCCCGCCGCAGGGCGTGCCGCTGGCGCCCGGCTCACGCTGACCCTTTCGCGGGCGGCGCCGGCGCGGTAGGATCGTCGGCGTCCATGACCCCGAAAGAGCTGGCCGGCGCGCTCAAGCGGCAACTCAACCCGCGCCGCGCGCGCTGGCAAAAGCCGGCGGCGCTCGTGCGCGCGCTGGGCCTGCGGCGCGGGGAGGCGGTGGCCGAGATCGGCTGCGGCCCCGGCTACTTCACCGGCCGGCTGGCGCGCGCCGTCGGACCCGGCGGCCACGTCTTCGCGGTCGATCCCGAGCCGGCCGTGCTCGACGTCATGCGCCGTCGGCTGCGCGGCGTGCGCAACGTCACGCCCGTGCTCGGCCGCGACGACGATCCGCTGCTGCCGCGCGGGCGCTGCCGCACCGCCGTGCTGATCAACGCCTATCACCACATGCACGGCGGCACGGCGTTCCTGCGACGGCTGGTCGCCGCGCTGCCGCGCGGCGCGCGCGTGATCAACGTGGACTGGAACGAGAGCTCGGAGTTCGGGCCGCCGCCGCGCCGGCGCGTGCCGCGCGCGCGCTTCCTGCGCGACGCCCGCCGCGCGGGCCTGAAGCTCGTCGGCGAGCGCGCGATCCTGCCGCACCAGTACTTCCTGGTGCTCCGGCGAGACCGCTGAGGGCTACTTCAGGCCGAGGCGCTGGCGCTCCTCGTCCTTGAGCACGCGGCGCAGGATCTTGCCGGAGGCCGTCTTGGGAATCGCGTCCACGAACTGGATCTCCTGCAGCGTCTTGTAGCCGGCCAGCCGCCCGCGCGCCCACGCCAGCAGCGCCTCGGCGGTCAGCGCCTTGTCCTTCGTCACGACGAACGCCTTGGGGACCTCGCCCGCCTCGGGGTCGGGCTTGCCGATCACCGCGCAGTCGGCGACGGCGGGGTGCTCGAACAGCAGCGCCTCGATCTCGGCGGGCGCGATGCCGAAGCCCTTGTACTTGATCATCTCCTTCTTGCGGTCGGTGATCGTCAGGTAGCCCTGCGCGTCGAGGCGGCCGATGTCGCCGGTGTAGAGCCACCCGTTGCGCAGCGCGGCCGCCGTGGACTCCGGCGCGTTCCAGTAGCCGAGCATCACCTGGGGGCCGCGCACGATCACCTCGCCGACCTCGCCGGGCGGCAGCTCGCGCTCGCCCGTCTCGAGGTCCACGATCTTCTGCTCGGTGTCGTTGCAGGGCAGGCCGGCGGTGTCGATCGTGAGCCGGCTGTCGTCGTGCACGGGGTTGAGGTGCGTGATCGGCCCGGCCTCGGTGAGGCCGTAGCCCTGCACGACCTTGACGCCCGTCAGCTCCTTGAAGCGGCGCGCCAGCTCGGGCGGCGTGGGGGCGGCGCCGACCATGAACATCTTCACGCTGCTCCAGTCGCGCCGGCCGATGTCCGGCATGTTGGCCATCGCCAGCAGCACCGGCGGCACCGCGAACACGATCGTGATGCGCTGCTCGGTGATGAGCCGCAGCGTGTCGGCCATGTCGAAGCGCTCCATCACGAGCATCGTGATGCCGCCATGGACAGCGCCGCCCATCAGCATGAGCCCGTAGATGTGATAGAAGGGCAGGAAGATCAGGAAGCGATCCTCGTCCGTCGCACGGATCGACGACAGGAACTGGATGTTGTTGGCGACGAACACCTCGTGGCTGAGCAGCACGCCCTTGGGCAGGCCGGTGGTGCCGCTCGAGTAGGGCAGCACGAGCAGCTCGTCGCCGCCGCGCACCCTCACCGACGGCGCCGTGGCCGGCGCCTGGGCGACGAGGTCGGCGAAGCGCACGACGTCGAGGGCCGCCGTCGCGCCGGGCCCGACCACGATCACGTGCTTGAGCCGGGGGATCTCGCCGCGCACGGCGCGCACGAGCGGCAGCAGGTCCTGCTGCACCACCACCGCCACCGCCTGCGAGTCGCCGAGCTGGTAGGCGACCTCGCGGTCCTTGTAGGAGGGGTTCATCGGGCTCGACACCGCGCCGATGCGCGCCACCGCGAAGAACGCCACGACGTACTCGGGCCGGTTCGTCATGAACAGGCACACGCGGTCGCCGCTGCCGATGCCGAGGCCGCGCAGCGCGTTGGCGAAGGCGTTGACGAGTCCCTCCAGCTCGCGGAACGTCACGCTGACGTCCTTGAACCGGATCGCCTCGCGCTCGGGATAGAGCTGGGCCGGGCGATCGAGCATGGCGCCGTAGGGAATGCGCGGGTAGGTGAGCCGGGGACGGTAGAGCTCGGGCTGCGAGGGGGCGGCCATCGGCGAACCTCCGGGGCGTATTATAGTCGGCATGCGGAGCGTGGCGGACGACGTCAAGGTCGCTCAGCGGCGCGCGCTGGCGGCGCTGAGCGCCGAGGAGCGGGTCCGGCTCGCCCTGCGCCTGGGCGCTCGCGACCTCGAGACCTTTCGCCTGGCGCACGACCCACCGCTCGATCCCGCCGAGGCCACGCGTCGCCTCCGGCTGCAACGGCAGCGGGGGCGGCGGCCGTCGGCCTGTCTGCGGGAGCGGCCCGCCTGAGCCTCTTCCAGCACGTCACCGATCTCCTGCGCGAGCGGCGGATCCCTTTCGCGGTCATCGGGGCGGCGGCGCTCGCGGTGTACGGGGTGGCGCGCTCGACGCAGGACCTCGACCTCCTCGCGCTCGATCCGACCTGCCTGACCGCATGGACCTGGGAATCGCTGAAGCGGCGCGGGATGGCGGTCGATGTCCGGCCCGGCGCCGCCGATGATCCGCTGGCGGGGGTCGTTCACATCGAGGACGGCACGGCGGCGATGGTGGACGTCATCGTCGGACGCGCCCCATGGCAGGCGGGCGTCCTCGATCGCGCCACGCCGCGCACGATCGAGGGAGCCACGGTGCCCGTCGCGTCGGTGCCGGACCTCGTTCTGCTCAAGCTGTACGCGGGCGGCCCGCAGGACCTCTGGGACATCGAGCAGCTGCTGGCGGCGGGCGACCGCGCGAGTCTCGTCGCGCACGTCGAGACGAGCCTCCGCCTGCTTCCGCCCGAGTCCCAGCGACTGTGGGCGCGCATCGTCCGGCCGCGCTAGAGTAGCCTCCGCCAAGGAGGAGCCATGGCCCGCAAGTCCGAGTCGCCCGCCGCCCGTCCCGTCAGCGCCGAGGACGTGGACCCGCGCCACCGCTGGGACCGCCCGCTGCAGGCGCCCGGTCACATGCAGGTGGACTTCGAGGAGCGTGTGGACTTCCGTCGCCTGCACGCCTATCGCCTCGGCCGCGCGCGCCAGGCGCTGGCCGGCTCGGGCCTCGGCGCCGTGCTCGTCTTCGACCAGTACAACATCCGCTATCTGTCCGGCACCGTGATCGGCGAGTGGGCGCGCGACAAGCTCACGCGCTGGTGCCTGCTCACCGGCACCGGCGAGCCGTGGGTCTGGGACTTCGGCTCGGCCGCCCGCCACCACCGGCTCTATGCGCCGCAGATCCCGGCCAAGCAGTCGCTGGCCGGCATGGTCGGCATGCGCGGCGCCGTCTCGCCCAAGGCCGGCCTGTTCAAGAAGGCGGCGCAGGAGATCCGCGACATCCTCAAGGCCGAGGGCGTGGCCGGGATGCCGCTCGGGATCGACGTCGTGGAGCCGCCCTTCCTGTTCGCGCTGCAGGAGCTCGGCGTCGAGGTGCGCGACGGCCAGCAGGTGATGCTGGAGGCGCGCATGCTCAAGAGCCAGGACGAGCTGACGCTGCTCAACATGGCGGCGGCGATGGTGGACGGCGTCTACCAGGACATCTTCGAGGCGCTCAAGCCCGGCGCTCGCGAGAACGAGATCGTCGCGCTGGCCAACAAGCGCCTCTACGAGATGGGCTCGGACAGCGTGGAGGCGATCAACGCGATCTCCGGCGAGCGCTGCAGCCCGCACCCGCACAACTTCACCGACCGCATCATCCGGCCCGGCGACCAGGCGTTCTTCGACATCATCATGTCGTTCGTCGGCTACCGCACCTGCTACTACCGCACGTTCAGCGTGGGCAAGGCGACCCGGCCGCAGGTCGTCGCCTACAAGAAGGCGCGCGAGTGGATGGACGAGGCAATCGCGCTCATCAAGCCCGGGGTGACGACCGACAAGATCGCCCGCGCGTTCCCCAAGGCCATGGACATCGGCTTCGACAGCGAGATGGCGGCGTTCGGGCTGAACTTCTGCCACGGCATCGGCCTGGGCCTGCACGAGCGGCCGATCATCAGCCGCCTGAACTCCTTCGACGACCCGATGGAGCTGCAGGCCGGCATGATGTTCGCTGTCGAGACGTACTGCCCGGCCACCGACGGCGTGTCGGCCGCGCGCATCGAGGAGGAGGTCATCGTCACGCCGGCCGGGGCCCAGATCATCACGCTGTTCCCCGCCGACGAGCTGCCGATCGCCAACCGGTACTGAGCGCGTGATCACGGCGACCGTCGTCGGCAGCTATCCGCAGCCGGGCTGGCTGGTGGATCGCGAGCGCTTCAAGGGCAACGTGGTGCCGCGCGTGCGCCTGCCGGAGGTGTGGCGGGTGCCGCCGGCGCAGCTCGACGAGGCGCAGGACGACGCCGTGCGCCTGGCCGTCGCCGACATGGAGCGCGCCGGCATCGACGTGATCTCCGACGGCGAGCAGCGGCGCGAGTCGTACTTCAACCGCTTCGCCACCGCGCTGGGCGGCGTCGATCCCGACCGGCCGGGCAGCGCGATCGCGCGGCTCGGGCGCCCGACGCCGGTGCCCCGCGTCGTCGGCCCCATCGAGCGCGTGAAGCCGGTGTCGGTGAGCGAGGCGGCGTTCCTGCGCTCGGTGACGGCGCGGCGGATCAAGATCACCGTGCCGGGCCCGTTCACGCTCTCCTGCCTGGCCCAGGACGAGTTCTACCGCGATCCCGAACGCCTGGCGTTCGCCTACGCCGACGCGGTCAACGCCGAGCTGCGCGAGCTGGAGCCGATCGTGGACTGGCTGCAGCTCGACGAGCCGTATCTGCAGGCGCATCCCGATCGCGCGCGCGCCTGGGGCGTCGCCGTCATCGACCGCGCGCTGGCCGGCCTCGCCAAGCCGACCTGCGTGCACCTCTGCTTCGGCTACGCCTACTCGCACGCGCTGGCCGGCACCACGAAGTCCGGCGGCTACCACTTCCTGGCCGAGCTGGACCGCTCGCGCGCGGCCCAGGTGTCGATCGAGACCGCGCAGCCTAGGCTCGACCTCTCCGTGCTGGACAGGCTGCCGTCGAAGACCATCGTGCTCGGCGTGCTCGACCTCGGCGATCCCGCGCCCGAGACGCCGGACGTCGTCGCCCGGCGGCTGCAGGCCGCGCTCAAGCACGTGCCCGCCGCGCGGCTGGTGGCGGCGCCCGACTGCGGGATGAAGTACCTCGCGCGCGATGTCGCCCGCGCCAAGCTCGGCGCGCTGGCGGCCGGCGCGCGGCTCGTGGCCGGCG
>DASSLH010000576.1:0-5555 GCA_035689625.1 Candidatus Methylomirabilota bacterium
CCGTTGACGTACCAGGTGCCACCGAACGCCGAGCCGATCGCCGCGTAGCCGGGCCCGTCGCGCCGCGGGCCCGTCTGGCCGAAGGCGGTGATGCGCGCCATGACCAGGCGCGGGTTGATGGCGTGCAGCGCCTCCCAGCCGAGGCCCCACCTCTCGAGCACGCCGGGCCGGAAGTTCTCCAGCACGACGTCGCACCGGGCGACGAGGCGCTTGACGATGTCCTGGCCGGCCGGCAGGTGCAGGTCGAGCGTCATCAGCTTCTTGTTGCGGTTGTCCACCGCGAACCAGTACGAGGTGCCGTCCTCGATCGGTCCCAGGCGCCGCAGGTCGTCGCCGCGGCCCGGCATCTCCGTCTTGATGACCTCGGCGCCGAATTCCGCCATCAGCGTGCCGCAGAACGGCCCGGCGACCACCTGGGCCAGCTCGAGCACCCGGATGCCGTCCAGCGGCCGCGCGCTCACGCCCCCTCCTCGGCGCCGAGCGCCACGCAGACGCCGGGGGCGATCGTGAGCGCGACGGCCTCGCCCGCGCGGAAGCGCCGCCCCACCGGCGTCTCCACCCGCAGGACGACGTCGCTGTCGGCCACGGCCACCTGGTAGTCCACGCTGTCACCGAGGAAGCTCACGCGCGTGACGGTGCCGCGCAGCGCGTCCGCCGGCGCGCCGCCGGCCGGCGCGAGCGCGATGTCGTGCGGGCGCACGGAGACGGCGGCGGCGGCGCCCGGCACGAGACCGCCGCCCACCCGCAGGCGCAGGCGGCCGCAGACCAGCGTGTCGGAGGACTCCGCCACGCCCTCGATGAGATTCGTCTTGCCGATGAACTCCGCGACGAAGCGCGTGCGCGGCCGCAGGAACACGTCGTCGGCGGTACCGACCTGGGCCACGCGTCCGTGCTCGATGACGGCGATGCGGTCGGAGATGACCATCGCCTCGGCCTGGTCGTGGGTGACGTAGAGCGTGGTGATGGCGAACTCTTCGTGCAGCCGGCGGATCTCGAAACGCATCTCCTCGCGCAGGTTGGCGTCGAGGTTGGACAGCGGCTCGTCGAGCAGCAGGATCTCGGGCTCGACGACGAGCGCGCGGGCCACGGCCACGCGCTGCTGCTGGCCGCCGCTGAGCTCGCCCGGGTAGCGGCCCTCGTAGCCGCCGAGCTGCACGACCCGCAGCATCTCGTGCACGCGGGCCTCGCGGTCGGCGCGGCCGAGCCCGCGCTTGAAGCGCAGGCCGTAGGCGACGTTCTGGGCCACGGTCATGTGGGGCCAGAGCGCGTAGCTCTGGAAGATCATCGCCATCCGCCGGCGCTCGGGCGGGACGACGCCGGCGGATGACGACAGGCAGCGCTCGCCGACCCAGATCTCGCCGCCCTCCGGCGTGAGGAAGCCAGCCACCAGCCGCAGCGTCGTCGTCTTGCCGCACCCGGACGGGCCGAGCAGCGCGACCAGCTCGCCCGGCTCGACCGTGAGCGACAGGCCCTGCACGGCGCCGACGTCGCCGTAGCGCTTGGCCAGGTCCTTGATGGTCACGCCGGGCATCGTCAGTGCCTCGCGCCGAGCACGTCGCGGCCGAGCAGTCCCTGCATGATCGCCACCGTGCCGAACGTCAGCGCCAGCATCGTGAGGCCGAGCACGGCGATGGCGCCGAACTGGCCCTCCTCCTTGAGATCGAAGATCACCACCGACATCACCTTGGTGGCCGGCGTGAACAGGATGATGGACGCCGACAGCTCGCGGATGACTCCGATGAAGATGAAGCACCAGGCTGCGATGATCCCGCTGCGCGCCAGCGGCGCGGTGACGTCGCGCAGGATGCGCAGGCGGCCGGCGCCCAGGATGCGGCCGGCGTCCTCGAGGTCGGCCGGGATGCCGCGGAACGTGGCGTCCGACTGCGCGTAGCCCGTGGGCATCTCCTTGGTGAGGTAGGCGACGAACAGGATCGCCAGCGTGCCATAGAGGACGAACGGCGGCCGCGTGTAGGCGATGAACAGCGCGACGGCCAGCACGACGCCCGGGATGACGATCGGCGCCAGCGCCAGGAACCCGACGACCTGGTGGCCGATGACGAGCCGACGGTTGGAGACGTAGGCCAGCACCGCCACCAGCGCGGCGCCGACGCACGCCGTCGCCACGCCCAGCTCGAGCGTGTTGACGATCGCCGCCTGGGTCGCCCCGTAGTCGACGAACGTGAACGTGAAGTTCGCCAGCGTGAGATTGCTCCACGTCAGCGGCTGGGCCCACGCCCGTGACAGCGCCGCCTTGGCCAGGATGCCGTAGGGCAGGACGATCGAGCACGCCATCACCAGCCCGCAGGCGGCCAGCGCCGGCCACCTCCACGCGCCCAGCGCGATCGGGCGCCGCTGGCCGCCCTTGCCGCCGACGGCGGCGTAGCCGCGGCGGCCGAGCACGCGCTTCTGCACCAGCAGCAGCAGCGCGGTGGCCAGCAGCAATGGCAGGGAGAAGGCCGCCGCCTGCTCGACCTTGGGCGGGTACTGGAAGAACGACCAGATCTGCGTCGTGATCGTGTGGAAGCCGGCCGGCAGCGCCAGGATCGCGGGCGAGCCGAACAGCGCCAGTGCCTGCAGCACGGCCAGGATGAAGCCGCTCATCAGCGCCGGCAGCACCATCGGCAGCGTCACCGTCAGCGCGACCGTGAGGCGGCCCGCGCCGAGGATGGCCGCGGCCTCCTCGAGGTCGGAGGCGATGAGCGCCAGCGTGTTGACGACCATGATGTAGACGTAGGGAAACGTGTAGGTCGTCACCACGAAGACCAGCCCCGGCATCGTGAAGATGTTGACGAGCGCGTGCTCGCTGCCCGTCCACGAGCGCCACAGCGTGTTGAGCAGGCCGGCGTTGGGCCCGGCCAGCATGACCCAGGCGAAGGCGCCCAGGAACGGCGGTGTCACGAACGAGGCCAGCACGAGCGCGCGCAGCAGCCCCTTGCCCGGCAGGTCGGTGCGCGCGGTCAGCCACGCCAGCGGCGCCCCGACCGCGACCGACGCCAGCCCGACCCAGAACGCCAGCACCAGCGTGTTCCAGAGCGCGCGCCGCAGCGCCACGTC
The DNA here is from genome assembly GCA_035689625.1 of Candidatus Methylomirabilota bacterium. Taxonomy (GTDB): domain Bacteria; phylum Methylomirabilota; class Methylomirabilia; order Rokubacteriales; family CSP1-6; genus AR5. The sequence goes on from DASSLH010000576.1 coordinate 3,055, forward strand.
GGCCACCACGGCACGGTAGTTCGCCAGCGTGGCGCCGCCCTCGCTGCTCACGCTCAGCCACGCCAGCCACACGAGCGGCAGCGCCATGAGGAACACGAGCACCAGCGCGGCGATGACCCACACCGGCAGCGCGCGATCGAGGCCGGCGCGCGGCATCCTAGGCCCCGAAGAACTCCACGAAGCGCTTCTTGATCTCCTCGTTGCGCTTGAGCAGCTCCTCGGGATCCACGTTGAGCAGCTTGAGGTCGGACAGCTTGGGCTTGTCGGCCGGGTACTTCACGTCGGGATGGCCGGTGTAGAGGCCCTCGCTATCGGCCATGAGCTGCTGCAGCTCGCGGCCGAACGTGAAGTCGCTGAACAGGCGCGCGGCGTTCGGATGGGGGGCGAAGCTCATGATGGCCTGCGGCGAGATGACCAGGGGCACCCCTTCCTTGGGGTACACGATCTCCACCGGGTTGCCCTTCTTCTTGATCTGGTAGAACGTGTACTCGCCGCCGTCCACCGCCACCGGCCGCTCGCCGGAGGCGACGACGCCGGAGGGATCGTTCGCCGACTGCACGATCATGAGCTGGTTGCCGGCCAGCTGCTTGAAGTAGTCCCAGCCGAGCAGGTTCACCAGCGCCAGCACGTGGGTGGCGATGACGCCGCTGTAGCCCGGGTGCGCCGTCACCATCTTGCCCTTCCACCGGGGATCGAGCAGGTCCTTCCACGTCTTCGGCGCGTCGGCCGCGCTCACCGCCTTGGTGTTGTACGCGATCGCGTTGACGGTCGCGCGCAGGCCGTAGTAGTAGCCGTCCTTGTCCTTGAAGCCGGCCGGGAACTTCTCGACACCGGCCGGCGTGTACTTCATCAGCAGCTTCTTGTCCTTGAGCAGCACGAAGTGGCCGGCGTCCGAGGTGTGGATGACGTCCACGTTCTTGATGTTGGCCCCGAGCTCCTGCATCACTCTCTGGAGTATTCGCTCGGAGCCGGTGCGGTTGACCTCCACCTTCACGCCCGGGTACGCCGCCTCGAACTGCTTGGCGACCTTCTCGGCGGTCGGCAGCGCCAGCGACGTGTACCAGACGACCTTGCCTTCCTTGCGGGCGGCCTCCACCAGCCGGGGATCGTCGGCGGCGGCGGCGACGCCGGCCAGGGAGAGCAGGGCGGCGAGCAGCAGCGACAGTGGTCTCATCGGGGGCTCCTCTCGACGGTGAGGGCGCTCAGCAGCTCCGCCAGCGTCCCGCCGGCGGCCAGCGCCGGCACGGCGGCGATCACGCGGTCCACCTGTGCCGGCGGCAGGGCGAGCCGCGCGTTGCCGCGGAACTTGGCCTCGACCTCCGCGCGCGACAGCGGCGCGTCGGGGCCACCGCGCGGCCGGTCCTGGTGCTCGCGCAGCGTGCGGCCGTCGGTCAGCGTGACCTCGACGTCGCCGACGAACTGGCGTGGATAGTCGATGCCCGGATCGATCTCGTACGTCACCAGCCGCGCCAGCCGCAGCACGCCGGGGTCGCGCACGGCCTCGTCGGTGAACTCCGCCAGCCCCGCCCGGCCGCGCACGAAGATCGACGCCAGCAGATACGGCAGGCTGAACTTCGCCGCGTAGCCGTTGGGCGGCGCGTGCTTGGCGGCCAGCGGCTCCCACAGGCGCGGCACCGGCCCCGCCGAGGTGCGGCAGCGCACCGCCGCGATGCGCTCGGCGCTCACGCCGCGCTCGGCGCGCAGCCGCGCGGCGCAGTCCATGTACGGCTGGGCGATGGAGCCGCACGGGTACGGCTTGAGCGTGAGCTCGCCGAGCTCCCACGTGCTGCCGAGCGTGTCGAGCAGCGCGCTCAGGCGCGCGGCGTCGTGACCGCCGGCGAACGCGGCGTAGAGGCCGTGGCCGCCCTCCAGCACCGTCTCGGGACCGGTGAAGCCCGCGCGCGCCAGCAGCGTGGCCGTCACGCCGGCGTGAGCGGCCCAGCCGGGATGCAGCCGCTTCGTCCAGGAGCCGTCGGCCAGGTACTCGATGATGCCGGCCGCCTGGCTGCCGCAGATGCCGAGCGCGTTGACGAGCTGGTCCTCGGAGAGCTTGAACAGCCGCCCGGCCGCCGCCGCCGCCGCGAAGCTGCCGGTGATCGCGGTGGGATGGAAGTGGCGGGCGTGCAGCGCGCCCGGCACCGCCAGCCCCACGCGGCACATCACCTCGACGGCCGCGATCAGCGCCTCCAGCACGGCGGGGCCGCCGGCGCCGGCCGCCTCGCCGGCGGCGAGGGCTGTCGTCACCGCGATGCAACCGGTGTGCACGATGGCGTCCTCGCGCGTGTCGTCGAAGTCCAGGCCGTGGGTGAGGGTGGCGTTGGCCAGCACGGCGTTGGCGGCGGCCACGCGCCCGGCCGCGCCGAGCAGCGCGCTCAGGCGCGCGGCGTCGTGACCGCCGGCGAACGCCGCGTAGAGACCGTGGCCGCCCTCCAGCACGCTCTCCGGCCCCGTGAAGCCGGCGCGGGCGAGCAACACCGCCGTGATCCCGGCGTGAGCGGCCC
>DASSLH010000577.1:0-14908 GCA_035689625.1 Candidatus Methylomirabilota bacterium
GGGTCGTCGACGAGTGCAAGAAGCAGGGCCGGCCCGACGCGACGTGCCACCTCTGGTTCGAGCGCGAGGGGCCCCGGCATCGTGTGGACCTCGACGCCTTCTCCATCGACCGCGAGGAGGTCAGCAACGCGCGGTTCGAGCGCTTCGCGCGGGCGACGGGCTATCGCACCACCGCCGAGCGCGAGGGCAGCGCGCCGGTGTTCAAGGACGGTCGCTGGTCCACCGCCGAGGGCGCGAGCTGGCGCCAGCCCGACGGGCCGGGCACGACGGCGCTGCCGGATCGTCCGGTGGTGCAGGTCTCGTGGCTCGACGCCGCGGCGTACTGCGCGTGGGCGGGCAAGCGCCTGCCGACCGAAGCCGAGTGGGAGAAGGCCGCGCGCGGCACGAACGGCCGCCGCTATCCGTGGGGCGACGACTGGGACGAGATGCGTGCCGGCGACTGGGGCGATCACCGCGCGCACGCGGTCGGCTCGGCGCCGCGCGGCGCCAGTCCCTGGGGCGTGCTCGACATGGCGGGCAACGTCTGGGAATGGATCGCCGACTGGCAGGAGGGCAAGTACTACGAGCACAGTCCCGACCGGAACCCGCGCGGGCCGGAGTCCGGTCAGTACCGCGGCGTGCGCGGCGGCTCCTGGAACAGCGATCCGCTCGTGCTGCGCTCGGCGTATCGCGGCAACGCCTCGCCCGGGTTCCGCAGCAGCAGCTTCGGCTTCCGCTGCGCGCGCGGCGCCTCGTAGCCCTCAGGCGTTGCCGCTGGCGTAGAGCCAGCGCGCCACCAGCGCCTCGGTGTCGCCGCCGAACTCCGCGCGCGCGCCCTGCGACAGCACCGTGCCGGTCCGCATGACGTACACGTAGTCGGCGATCTCCAGCGCGCGCTTGATGTTCTGGTCGACCAGCAGGACCGCCTTGCCCTGGCCCGCCAGGCCCCGGATGAGCTCGTAGATCAGCGCCGCGATGCGCGGCTCGACGCCGGCGGTCGGCTCGTCGATGAGGAACAGGACGGGGTCGTGCATCAGGCTGCGCGCGATCTCCAGCTGACGCTGCTGGCCGCCGCTGAGCGTGCCGGCCGGCTGGCGGCGCCGGTCGCGCAGCACCGGGAACTGCTCGCAGGCGCGGCCGACCAGCTCGTCCACGCGCCCGCGCTCGCCGCGGTAGCGCCAGGCGCCCAGGCGCAGGTTCACCTCGACCGTCAGGTAGGGGAAGATGCTGGGGCGCTGCGGAAGATAGACGACGCGGTGCCGTCCCATCGCGTGCGGCGCGGCCGCGCCCAGCGGCTGGCCGTCCAGGCGGATCTCCCCCTCCCGCGCCGGCAGGAAGCCGAACAGCGTCTTGAGCAGCGTCGACTTCCCGGTGCCGTTGGGGCCGAGCACGCAGCGGACATGCCCGCGCGCGGCCTCGACGGACACGCCGCGCAGGATGTCGATGCCCGGCAGGTAGCCGGCCACGAGATCGCGCGCGACGAGCCAGGGCGCCGGGCCGGCGGGCGCGCTCATCTCACAGGCCCGCGTAGGCCGCGAGCACGGCCTGGTCGGCCCGCACCGCGTCGGGCGCGCCGTCGGCGATCTTGCGGCCGCGCGCCATGACGACGAGCCGTCGCGACAGGCGCAGGATGGACTCCATGTCGTGATCGACGACGACGAACGTACGGCCGCCCTGGTGGAGCTCGCGGATGCGCGTGATGAGCTCGTCGCGCAGGCGCGGATGGACGCCGGCGAAGGGCTCGTCGAGGAACAGCACGGCCGGCTCCAGCATCAGGCAGCGGCCGAGCTCGAGCAGCTTCTGCTGTCCGCCCGAGAGGTTCTTGGCCGGCAGCTGCGCGACCCCCGCCAGGGACAGGAACTCGAGATAGCGATGCGCCCGGCGCACGACCTCGTCCCAGGCCGAGCGCGGGCGCGTGAGCCCGGGCACCAGCATGTTCTCGAGCACGGTCATGCGGCCGAACAGCTGGGTGAGCTGGAAGGTGCGCGCGACGCCCAGCCCGGCGTAGACGTGCGCGGCCCGTCCGCCCATCCGCGCCCCGCGCACCACCACCTCGCCGCCGTCCGGCTCGAGGTGCCCGGTGAGCACGTTGATGAGCGTGGTCTTGCCGGAGCCGTTGGGGCCGATGAGGCCGATGAGATCGCCCTCGGCGACGACGAGATCCACGGCGTCGTTGGCGACGATGCCGCCGAAGCGCTTGACGACGCCGGCGCCGCGGACCAGCTCGGCGCGCCCGCTCACGTCCCCGGCTCCTTCTGGGGCAGCGTGGGCGCCGCCGGGAGCGCGCTCACGCGCGCCTCGCCCAGCCGCAGGAACTGCAGCCAGAACGGCGTGATCAGCCCGTTGCGGGCAAAGCGCATCGTCAGCAGCAGGATGACGCCGAAGATCGGCAGCCGCCACTGGCCGTACTCGCGCAGCAGCTCCAGCAGGACCTGGACGACGAAGGCGCCGCCCACCGCGGTCGGCAGCCGCTCCATGCCGCCGATGACGGTCATCACCACCAGCTTGGCCATCTCGTCGAGATCGCCGACGCTCGGGGTCATGATCCCGATGTAGTGCGCGTAGAAGCCGCCGGCCAGCCCGGCGAAGCCGCTGGCGATCGCGAAGGCGAGGATGCGGCAGCGCGCCACCGCCACGCCAGAGGCGGCGGCGGCCTGCTCGTCCTCGCGGATCGCGCGCAGGAACAGCCCCCAGCGCGAGCGCACCAGCGCGCCCATGAGCAGCAGCGACACCGCCAGCAGCGCGAAGGCGGCGTAGACGTACGGCAGGCGCGTGGCGGCGGTGAACAAGCCATCGGTGTGCAGCCCCGCCATGCCGGCCGTCACGTCGTCCTCCGTCGAGATCGTGATCCGCACGATCTCCGAGAAGCCGAGCGTGAAGATCGCCAGGTAGGGGCCGCTCATACGCAGGCAGACCCAGCCGATGGCGCCGCCGAGCGCGCCGCACACCAGGACGCCGGCGAGCATGCCGACGGGGATCGGCAGGTGCCGCCACTGGATCAGCAGGGCGGAGGTGTAGCCGCCGATCGAGGCGAACGCCACGTGGCTGAGCGAGAACAGGCCGACGTAGCCGGCCAGCAGCGACCAGCTGGCGGCGAGGATCGCGTAGTACATCGCGATGATGGCGACGTGCATCCAGTACGAGCTCAGCCGCCCGGCGTTGGCCAGCGCCAAGGCGGCGGCGACGAGCAGGATCGCGGACGGCAGCCACCGCACGGCGCTCACTCCATCCGCAGGTGGCGGCGCCCGAAGAGGCCCTGCGGCCGGACCATCAGCACGAGCATGAGCACCAGCACGCCGAACGCGTTCGTGTAGGCGAACGCGCGCGTCGGATCGGGGAAGAAGGCCGTGAACAGGTTCTCCGACTCGCCGAGCAGCAGGCCGGCGACGATGCTGCCGCCGACCGAGCCCATGCCGCCGAGGATCACGATGACGTAGGCGTGGATGTTGGGCAGCACGCCCATGTCGGGCGCCAGCGAGAAGATCGGCGCGACCAGCGCCCCGGCGGCGGCGGCCAGCGCCGCCCCGAAGCCGAAGGCGAACGAGTTGAACCGCCGCGCGTTGATGCCCACGATCGCCGCGGCGTCGCGTGACTGGCTGACCGCGTCGAGGGCCTGGCCCCAGATCGTGCGCTTCATGAAGTACAGCAGCCCGCCGATCAGCGCCAGGCCGACGAGGCCGGCCACCAGGCGGTCGTTGGTCACGATCACGTTGCCGATCCGCTGCACGCCCGGGATGAACGACGGCGGCTTGAGCGGAAACGGGCCGAACGCGATGACCGCGCTGTTGCGCAGGAAGTAGGCGAGGCCGAAGGTGACGATCAGGCCGTACTCGTCCTTGCGCTCGGTGGCGTCGCTGTAGAGCGGCGTCAGCAGCAGGCGCTCGAGCACGATCGCGCCCACGAACAGGGCGACCATGGACACCGCCATCGCCGCCAGCGGCGGGAAGCCCAGCAGCTCGATGACGTAGTAGGCGCAGTAGCCGCCGAGCATGTAGAGGTCACCGTGGGCGAAGTTGACGATCTTCAGGATGGAGAAGATCAGGGTCACGCCGACGGCGATCAGGGCGTAGATGACGCCGATGACGGCCCCGTTGGTGACCTGGACGAAGAGGTAATCCCAGCTCAATCGGCTACGTGGGGGGCCCCGACATGGCCCCCCACGTCCCCCAAGACTCGGCGCGCCCCGGCCCCGCCGTGGCGCGCCTCGATCTCACTGGCCCGGCTTGAGATACGTGTACTTGACGTCGGCGATGTCACGCGGCCAGATGATCGGCGCGTCCTCGGCCTCCTGGTCGACCTTGTCGAACTGCACCAGCGCGACCGGCGCGCTCATGAACTGGTGATAGGCCCAGTCCGGCTCGTGGCTGGTCGAGAACGTGTACCGCCCGCGGCCGAGCACGATGTCGGTCTTCTCCAGCGCGGCGATGATGGCCTTGCCGTCGGTGGACTTGGCGCGCGTGATGGCATCGGCCAGCACCAGCATGGCGTCATAGTTCTCGATCGCCTGCGGCGACGGCGTCTGGTTGTACTTCTTCTTGTAGGCGGCGACGAACGCCTTGGTCTTGGCGTTCCAGGCGTTCTTGGGCAGGCCGACGATCTCGGTGACCACGTAGCGGCCGGCCTGGCCGACGTTCTTCCAGAAGGTCGGATCGACCGCCGGGCCGCCGGAGTTCGCGAAGCCCGTGCGGGCCGTCGGCGCGAACCCCAGCGTGTGCGACTGGCTGACCATCGGATAGGCCCCGGCCTCGCTGTAGAACGCCATGAAGAAGTCGAACGGCGGCTGGTGGCTCTTGAACCGCTCGATCTGCGCGGTGAACTCGGTCGAGGCGGGATCGGCGCCGACGACCTCATACTTGATGCCGTGCTTGTCCAGCACCGGCAGCAGCACGTCGCGCCCGCTCTGGCCGCCGTCGGTCTTCTCGTACACGACCGCGACGTTCTTGAAGCCGGCGGCGGCCATCCAGTCGCCGTACTTCGCGGCGATCAGCGCCTGGTTGGGCGCGACCCGGAACACCTCCGGGTAGCCCTTGGCGGTGATCTTCAGCGCCCACACGTCGACCGCGATGATCGGGACGCCGGCCTTGTGCGCGACCTCCATCTCGGCCAGGAACACCGAGCTGTGGAACTCGCCGGTGATCGCCACGACCTTGTCCTGGGAGATCAGCCGCTCCGCCGCCGCTGTCCCTTCCTCGGGCTTGCCGCGAGTATCGGCGAACACGACCTGGATCGGCCGGCCGAGCACGCCGCCCTTGGCGTTGACCTCCTCGGCCGCGATCTCGGCGGCCTGCTTCATGAGCGCGCCCTCGGCATAGCCGCCGGGAGGCGACAACGGGCCGACCCAGCCCACCTTGATCGGGTCCGCCGCCTTGGCCGGCGTGCCAGCCAGCTGTGACGACGCCATGACGATCGCGGCGAGGAGCACGGCGAGCTTGACGGTGACGTGCCAGCGTCCCTTGACCCGCATTGTCGGCCTCCGTTCTGGGTCGCGCGTGCGAAGCGCCCGACCCCTCGGTCGTCGCGACCGAGAACCCGGGCACTATACCACCACGGTTTCGGTCGCGCGGCGGCCGTGCGGAGCGGCGCTCGAGCGCCTGGCTGATCGTCGACGGCCGGCCGCTTGCCGAGGCCGCGCCCGGGCGGTTACGCTGGAGCGCGATGGCCAGAGCGCTGGTGCCCGCGACGTTCGCCGACTATCGCGCGCTGGCGCGCCGGCGGCTGCCGCGCCAGCTGTTCGACTACGTCGATGGCGGCTCCTACCAGGAAGTCACGCTGCGCGACAACGCCGCCGACCTCGACCGCCTGCGCATCCGCCAGCAGGTGCTGCGCGACGTGAGCCGGCTGGACCTCACCACCCGCGTGCTCGGCGAGCCGTGGGCGATGCCGGTCGCGTTCGCGCCGGTCGGGCTGGCCGGGCTCATGCACCGGCGCGGCGAGGTGCAAGCCGTGCGGGCGGCCGAGGCGGCCGGCGTGCCGTTCGCGCTGTCCACCGTCGGGCTCTGCTCCATCGAGGAGGTCGCGGCCGCCGCGCGCAAGCCGTTCTGGTTCCAGCTCTACGTCATGCGCGACCGCGGCTTCGTCGCCGAGGTCATCGACCGCGCCAAGCGCGCCGGCTGCAGCGCGCTGGTGATGACGGTGGACCTCGCCTACATCGGCGCCCGCTACCGCGACGTGCGCAGCGGCATGGCCGGTGGCCTGGGCCTCGGCGGCAAGCTGGCGGTGGCGCTGGACGGCCTGCGGCGCCTGGGCTGGATGCGCGACGTCATGCTCGGCGGCCGGCCGCTCGTCTTCGGCACCATCGCGCCGAAGCTGCCCCACGCCCGCTCGCTCGGCGAGTTCGTCGGCTGGGTGCAGGCGAACTTCGATCCCTCGGTCACCTGGCGCGACATCGAGTGGATCCGCGCGCAGTGGAGCGGTCCACTGATCCTCAAGGGCATCCTCGACGCGGCCGACGCCACCACCGCCGCCGCCGTCGGCGCCCAGGCGATCGTCGTGTCCAATCACGGCGGCCGCCAGCTCGACAGCGTGCCGTCCACGATCACCGCACTGCCGGCCGTCGTGGACGCCGTCGGCGATCGGCTCGAGGTCCTCTTCGACGGCGGCATCCGCAGCGGCCTCGACGTGGTGAAGGCCGTGGCGCTCGGCGCCCGCGGCTGCCTGGCCGGCCGCGCCTGGGTCTACGCGCTGGCGGCGGGCGGCGAGGCCGCCGTCACGCGGATGCTGGGCACGATGCGCCGCGAGATCGAGGTCGCGATGGCGCTGGCCGGCGTCACCTCCGTCGCCGCCATCGACCGTCGGCTCCTCGTCGAGTAGCGTCTTAGGACGTCTCCTCCCCCTCGCGCGAGCGCGCGTAGATCAGCGCGTAGACGGCCGGCAGCGCGAAGAGCGTCAGGATGGTCGAGGAGATCAGACCGCCGATCACCACGCGGGCCAGCGGCCGCTGGATCTCCGAGCCGATCCCGTGCGACAGCGCCGCCGGCAGGAAGCCGATCACCGCCACGATGGCCGAGACGACGATCGGCCGGAAGCGGATCTCGCAGCCGCGCTCGATCGCGTCCCGCATCGGCAGCCCGTCGGCGCGGGCCTGGCGGATCGAGGACACCAGCACCACGCCGTTGAGCACGCTCACGCCGAACACCGCGATGTAGCCGACCGCCGCCGAGATGTTGAAGTTGGTGCCCCACAGGAACAGCGCGATGGTGCCGCCGATCAGCGCGAATGGCAGGTTCAGCATGACCAGCAGCGCGGTGCCGACGGACTGGAACGCGCCGAAGAGCAGCACGAAGATGATGAAGACCACCAGCGGCACGATGAGCGTCAGCCGGGCCAGCGCGCGCTGCTGGTCCTCGAAGCGTCCCGACCACACCATCCGGTAGCCCTCCGGCAGCTTCACGGCAGCGTCGACCTTGCGCATGGCTTCGGCTACCAGCCCGCCCATGTCCCGCTCACGCACGCTCCACTTGATCGCGATCCGGCGGCTGTTGCCCTCGCGCAGCACCTGGGCGAGGCCCGCGGTCTTCACGATCTCGGCCAGCTGGCCGACCGGGATCCGCTCGCCGCCCGGCGCGCTGACCGTGAGGTCGCGCAGCCGCGCGGCGTCGTCGCTGGCGCCGGCCAGGCGCACGGCGAGGTCGAAGCGGCGCTCGCCCTCGAAGATCTGGGTGACGACGCGCCCCTTGGTGGCGGCCTCGATCGTGTCCTGCACGTCCTGCACGTTGATGCCGTAGCGGGCCACCGCCTTGCGGTCAACGACGATCTGCAGCTGCGGCTGGCCGACCAGGTGGTCGTAATCGAGATCGGTCACGCCGCGGATGCCGCCCAGCACCCCCGCGATCTCGCCGGCGTGCTTCTCCAGCGCGAAGACGTCGGGGCCGTAGAGCTTGATGCCGAGCTCGCCCTTCACGCCGGCCAGCGCCTCGTCCACGTTGTCCTTGATCGGTTGCGAGAAGTTGGTCGTGATGCCGGGCAGCCCGGCCAGCGAGGCGGCCATGGCCTCGATGAGCGCGTCCTTGCTGCGGTGCTGCCACTGCCCGCGCGGCTTCAGCCCGATGTAGAACTCGGCGTTATCGGGTCCGTTGGGGTCGGTGCCGTCGTCGGGCGCCCCGAGCTGGGAGACGACCACCCGCGTCTCGGAAAAGCGCCCGATGCGCTCGCGGACCTCGCGCACGTAGGGGCGGGCCGCCTCCAGCGCGATGCCGGTCGGGAACTTCACGCGCAGCCAGAGATCGCCCTCGTCCAGCTCGGGCAGGAACTCCTTGCCGAGCGCGGCGAACGTCACCAGCGAGACGAGCAGCAGCGCGCCGGCGACGGCGATCGGGACCAGCGGCCGCCGCAGGCACCAGCGGACCGCCGGCCCGTAGGGCCGGCGCAGGAGCGCCAGCAGCGGGCTCTCGCGCTCCGACGGCGGCCGCCGGAACGCGAGCGAGGCGAGCACCGGGATCAGCGTGAGCGTGAGCACGAGGCTTCCGACGACCGCCAGCGAGATCGTCACCGCCATGGGCCGGAACAGCTTGCCCTCGATGCGCTGGAACGTGAGGATCGGCACGTAGACCGTCATGATGATGAGCACGGCAAAGGTCAGTGGCCGCGCGACCTCGACGGCGGCGTGCTGCACCTCGCGTACCACCCGGTGGCCCGACACGCGACGCTCGGCCAGGTGGCGCACGATGTTCTCGGTCATGATGATGGCGCCGTCCACGATGATCCCGAAGTCGATGGCGCCCAGCGAGAGCAGGTTGGCCGGGATCCCGCGCAGGTCCATGAAGATGAACGCGAACAGCAGCGAGAGCGGGATCGTGAGGGCGACGATGAGCGCCGCCCGGGCGTTGTAGAGGAACAGCGTCAGCAGCACGATGACCAGCACCGCGCCCTCGACGAGGTTGCCGAGCACGGTGTGGACGGTGGTCCGCACCAGCCGGTCGCGGCTGTAGTACGGCTGCATCTCGACGCCGGGTGGCAGCAGCTTCTTGACGTCGTGGATCTTGCGCTTGACGCCGGCGATCACCGCGTCGGGGTTCTCGCCCTTGCGCATGAGCACGATGCCCTGCACCAGGTCGTCCTCGTGGTCGCGGCCCAGCACGCCGAAGCGGATGGCGTGGCCGATGCCGACACGGCCGATGTCGCCGATGCGGATCGGCGTGCCCTTCTGGGCGGCCACCACCACGTCGGCCACGTCGTCCACCGAGCGCAGCAGGCCGATGCCGCGCACCATCAGCGCGTATTCCCCCTCGCGCACGTAGCTGCCGCCGGCGTTGGCGTTGTTGCTGGACACCGCATCCAGCACCTGCCTGAGCGTCAGGTTGTAGGCGCGCAGGCGATCGGGATCGACCGTCACCTGGTACTGCTTGATGCCGCCGCCCCACGACACGACGTCGGCCACGCCGGGCACGCTGCGGAACTCGCGCTCCAGCATCCAGTCCTGCAGCGCCTTCAGCTCGACCAGCGGCATGGTCCTCGACTCGAGGGTGTAGCGGTACACCTCGCCGATCACGCTGGCCAGCGGGCCGAGCTGGGGCCTGGCGTCGGACGGCAGGTCGGCCTGGGCGATCCGCTCCAGCACCTGCTGGCGCGCCCAGTAATCGTCGGTGCCGTCGGCGAACAGCACGTGGATGTTCGACAGGCCGAAGTTGGAGACCGAGCGCAGGAACGTCACGCTCGGAACGCCGTTGAGCTCCTTCTCCAGCGCGATCGTGATGAGGCGCTCGACCTCCTCGGCGGCGTGGCCGGGCCAGATCGTGATGACGTCCACCTGCACGTCGGCGACGTCGGGGTAGGCCTCGATGGGCAGCCGGTAGAACGCGGCGACGCCGGTGACGACCAGCAGCAGCGCCAGGGCCAGCGTGACGAAGCGCTGGTGCAGCGCGAACGCGATGACGCGCGAAATCATGGGCGCGATCCCCCTCGCGAAGATGTCGGTGCGGGACCGCGACGCCGGGCGGCGCACGGGCGTCGGCCGGGCACGGATCACGGACCCACGGAAGCGGCCGCCGGCGATGCGGCGGCGGACGGCTAGACGAGCGGGGGACCCCGGGAGGGATGCTCGGGCGGCGCGGCGGCGGGTGGCAGGCGATCGTCGCCGTCGGCCAGCAGCCACACCGCGGTCCAGTGCGGCTCCAGCCCGCGCACGAGGACGGCCGGTGGCGCGGCGGGCGCGCCCGTGATGAGCAGGACGACGTCGTCGTAGTCGGCGTCGTCGTAGAAGCCGCCGATCCATGACTGATCCGGCGGGCTCGCGTAGGCGAGCGAGCGGAGCGACAGGGTCAGCGTGAGCAGCAGCAGTGCCAGACCGCGCACGACCATACGAACCCCGACTCTAGCCCCGCCGGCGGCGCCGCGCAACGGCTGGGCGCCGTCGTGCTATCCTCGCGCGAGCATGCGCCTGCGGATCCTGCTGGTGCACGTGCTCGTCGTCGCGCTCCTCGCGCTCACCCCGCTGGCGCAGGCCAGCCCGCCCGATCCCACCTGGCTCGCCGGTCTCTACGACGACGCCGACTACGACGACGTCGTCCTGCTCATCACCGGGGGCGCCAGCGTGGTCGAGACCGCCCTGCTCGACTCGCTCGCCGTGAGGGCGCCCGTCGTCGACGTGCTCGCGCCTCCCGAGGTCGGCGCGCCGCCCAGCCCGGTCCGCTCCCTCGATCACAGTCGCGCTCCCCCCGCCCGCTGACGTCGGCCCCGTCGCGTTCAGCACCGCCGGCGGCGCGCGCCGCCGGGCGGGTCCGTCTCCGTCTTGCGGGAAAGGAGCGCCGCGTGAAGCCAGCGCTTGCCGCCATCGCGGTCGTCGTCGTCGCCGCCGCCGTCGCCGGCGGCGCCGGCGCCGACGCGCTCGCGCCGGGCGACCTGATCGACAGCCCGGAGCGCTACGACGGGCGCCGCGTCGTGGTGAAGGGCCGCGTCCTCAACGTGCGCACGCAGAGCCGGCGCAAGGGCGAGCCGTACTACACCTTCGAGCTGCAGGGCGGCGGCCGCTCGGTGCTGGTCCTGGTCAGCGGCCGCCCGTTCTGCCGCGCCGGCGCCACCGCGACGGTGGACGGCCTGGCCGAGCTGACGGGCCGCGGCGCGCGCGCCACGATCATGGTGGACGCCATGAGCGTGACGTGTCCGCCGCCGTCGCCCGCGCGGTGAGGCTCAGCCCGTGGTGGCGCCGGCGGTGAGCCCCGCGATGTAGTAGTCCATCAGGAAGGCGTAGAGGATCACCGGCGGCGCCGCCGCCAGCAGCGCGCCGGCCATGATGCTGCCCCACTGGAACACGTCGCCCTTGATGAGCGTCGTCACGATGCCGGCGGTGAGCACGAGCTGGTCGGTCGAGTAGATGAACGCCATCGGGTACAGGAACGCGCCCCACGAGACCGTGAAGGCGAAGATCGTCGCCGCGATGATGCCCGGCAGCGCGACCGGGATGAAGATGGTGAGCAGCATCCGGATCTGCCCGGCGCCGTCGATCAGCGCCGCCTCGTCCAGCTCCTTGGGGATCGAGGCGAAGTAGCCGATCATGATCCACGTGCAGAACGGCACCGCGATCGTCGGATAGACGACCACCAGCGACCAGTAGGAGTTCAGCAGCCCGAGCTTGCCGATGATCTGGAACAGCGGAATGAACAGCAGCGTCTCCGGCACCAGGTAGGTCAGGAACACGCCGGTGGCCAGCGCCCCCGAGCCCCAGAAGCGCAGCCGGGCCAGCGAGTAGGCGGCCAGCACGCTGGCCACCATCGAGACCGCCACCACGAGGACGGTGACGATCGCGGTGTTGCGGAAGTAGCGCAGGAACTGGCCCTGACCCAGCAGCAGGCGGTAGTTGTCCAGCGTGAGCCCCCGGGCCACCACCCAGGGATTGGACGCCATGCTGGCGATCTCCGCGCTCGACTTCAGCGAGGTCACCAGCATGTAGTACGGCGGCAGCAGGAAGAACACCGCGAACATCAGCAGGAACACGTACGACAGCAGGAGCGCCCACCGGCGGTTGCGGCGCAGGCTGCTGCCGAGCGCGCCGGCGCGGGCGCCGTGGCCGAGGGCGGCGTCGGTGACGGCGCTCATAGCTCGCTCGCCCGCCGGCGCACGCCGCGCAGGATGAAGGTGGCGAAGACCGCCAGGATCGGCAGCATGACCAGCGACACGGAGGCGCCGAGGGGGATGTCGCCGGACTCGATGCCGAGGCGGAACGCGTAGGTGGCCAGGATGTGCGTCATGTTGCGCGGCCCGCCGGCGGTGAGCACGCGCACGATGTCGTAGTTGGCGAAGGTGACGATGAGCGAGAACAGCACGGTGACCGCGATGATGTTGCGCATCATGGGCAGCGTCACGTAGATCAGCTTCTGCCAGGCGCTGGCGCCGTCCACCGCCGCCACCTCGTACAGCTCGGCCGGCACCGACTTCAGCGCGGCCAGGTACATGATCATGAAGAACGGCGTGCCGATCCAGATGTTGACGAGGATCACGGAGAAGCGCGCCCACATCGGGTCGCTGAGCCAGGGCACGTGCGGCCCGCCGACCAGGCTGAACAGCCAGTTCACCGCGCTGTAGGTCGGGTCGAACATCCACCACCAGCCCAGCGTGGACAGCGCGGGCGGGATGACCCACGGCACCAGCATCATGCCGCGCCACTTGCGCTGCCCCTTCTGGGGCAGGTTGTTGACGAGGTGGGCGGCGATGAACCCGAGGATCGCCTTGAAGAAGACCGCGGTCACCGCGAAGACCACCACCTGCTGGACGACCATCCAGAACAGCTCGCGCCCGAACAGGAATCTGAAGTTGGCCAGGCCGACGAACCTCGTCTGGGCCTTGTTGAGCATGGCCAGGTAGACGGCGAAGACGGCCGGGTAGAACACCAGGCCGCCGACGATCGCGAACAGCGGCACGCAGAGCAGGAACGCCAGCAGGGAGCGCCGGCGGAGCCGGCGCGGCCGTGGAAGCCGCCGCGCCGGCGCCCGGAGCGCCTCGAGGGTGGTCGCCATGATCGGCCTCAGCCTCGCAGGTAGCCTTCGAGCTCGCCCTCCGCCCACTTGATCACCGCATCGATCGGCTCGCCGCCCTGGCTGACCTTGGACACCATGTTCACCATCAGCGCCTGCGTGTAGATCTGGGCGGCGACCGCCGGCCGCGCCGGGTAGCCGGCCACGTTCGTCTCCTCGTCGCCGCGCGGCGGGTAGTTGAACACGCTGCCGACCGGCGGCCCTTCCTTCTGCCAGATGTCGAAGTCGTAGTAGCTCTTGAACGGCGGGATGTCGTAGCCCTGCGAGGCGTTCACGAACTTGTGGGCCTGCTCCTTCTCGGAGAGGTGCGCCAGCAGCTCCTTGGCGGCCGGCTTGGCCTTCGAGAAGCTCCAGATGCCCCAGAAGTACGGCAGGTAGCCGACGAAGCGGCCCTTGGGCCCCTTGGGCATGTCGTGCGTCCAGCACTGCTCGGCGAGCTTGGGGTTGTCGCGCTTGGCCACCGCCCACGCGCTGGGCGGGTTCATGATGCCGGAGCCCTTGCCGGAGATGAGCCAGCGGTTGTTGCCGGCGTCGTCCCAGGCATAGACGTCCTTGGGCATCGCCGCCGCCAGCTTCTTGGCGTACTCGAGGACGGCGCGGGTCTCCGGCGAGTTGACCTTGATGTTGTCCTTGCCGTCGGCCAGCACGACGCCGTAGGCGCGGAAGAGCGCGCCGACCCAGTCGACCGCGTCGCTCGTCTGGCCGAGCGGGTTGCCGACCGGGAAGCCGGCCTTCGCCAGCTTCTCCGCCGACGACAGGTAGGTGTCCCAGCTCCAGGTGTCGGTCAGCGCCTTGTCGCGCTTGTCGCTGGCCGGGAAGATCTTCTGCAGATCGATGCCGGCGTGCTGCTTGTAGAGGTCCAGGCGCGAGCAGCACGGCTTGACCTGGCTGCCGACCGTGGTCGGGATCGCCAGCCAGCGGCCGTCGTGCTTGGCGAGGAACTCCACGGTGCCGTTGGGCGCGCCGAACTTCTTGGACAGCCCGCCGATCACGTCGTCCACCGGCTCCAGCAGCGCGCGGTGCACCGAGACCTGCCACGTCGGGTGCGCCATGATGTCGTGGCCCGTCCGCGCCTGGGCCTCGGCCTGGGCGGTCAGGAGGTTCTTGCTCCCGATCGAGGTGATGAAGTCCAGCTGGATCTCGACGCGCGCCTTCTCGGCCCAGTCGAGGATCGTCTTGCGGAGCACGTCGTTGGCGCCGGGGACCCAGTGGTCCCACAGCCCGAGCGCGAGCTTGCCGGCGGCGAACGACGTCTGCACCCAGGGAACGGCGACGACGGCGGTGGCGGCCGCGGTGCTGCCCTTGAGGAACGCGCGACGGGTGATCGGCATGCAACTCCTCCTGTCGGTGTCGAGCCCTACGCCTCGTACGTGGTCACGGTGAGGCCATCGCCGCCCGGGACGACGTAGGCCGTGTCGCGGAGCGTGAAGCGGGTGGCCAGCGCGGGATCGTGGAGACGGAGCGCCTCCACGACCTCCCCGCTGGCGATGACGCCGCCCTCGCCGACGTGCTTGAGCAGCCGGGCGCCGACGTTGACGCTGGGGCCGATCAGCGCGATGCCCGGCCGCGCCGGCGAGCCGATCGGCCCCACCACGACGTCGCCCACGGTCAGGCTCATGCGCGCGCGGACGCCGGGCCCGGCGTCGCAGGCGACGTCACAGCGCCCGGCGGCCAGCTCGCGGCGGATCTGCAGGGCGGCGGCGACGGCGGCGCCGGTGTCGGCGAAGCACAGCAACGCGCCGTCGCCCTCGTAGTCCTTGACAGTGCCGCCGTGGGCGACGGCGGCCTCGCTCACCAGCGCCGTGAAGCACTGCACGGCGTGCAGCACCGCCTCGGGCGGATGGTGCGCCAGCAGGCTCGTCGAGCCCGCAATGTCCACGAACAGCGTCGTGAGCCGCCGCCGCTGCGCCGTCGGCGCGCAGACCGGCGGCGCCGTCGTGGTGGTCGTGGTCGCGCCGCACCAT